>JBCCMR010000063.1:0-11816 GCA_039026255.1 Pseudomonadota bacterium | reverse complement strand
TTTGACAATTGGGAAATCTGGGTCGGGCGCGTCCATAGCGCTGACGCTGGCGCGATTTCTGCGGGTCCGCAAGGGGCGGCGGGCTATGTCAGCGGCAGAAAATGCCACGTTTGCGAAGGAAACGCCTATGGCCCAAGGCTTTGACAACCGCTCACTCTCGCTCTTGTCGGAACTTGCCGCCAACAACAACAGGGATTGGTTCCATGCGCACAAAGACGACATCAAGGCCCGCGTTCAAGAACCTTTTGCCGATCTACTGGAGGCGCTGACGAACCGCCTATCGGATGCGGCCGTGCCCCTTATAGGCGGGCCTAAGACTATGTTCCGAATGCAGCGTGACGTGCGCTTTTCCAAGGACAAGACCCCCTACAAGCCTTCTGTGTCGGGTATGCTGACCCGGTCAGGGGCAAAGGCGGAAATGGGCGGTGTGCTTTACCTAGTGGTTGACCCGCTTGGCGGCATGATGGGGGCTGGGTGGTACATGCTGGCACCTAAGGAATTGGCGCCCCTGCGCCAGGCCATTGTTACCGGAAAGGCCGATGTCGATGCGCTTATGGCCGACCTTAACGCCCGCGGGCGCTGCTTGTCGGACCACAACAGCCTCACAAACCTGCCACGGGGCTTTTCGGCCCACGCAGACCACCCGCATGCGCATATTCTAAAGATGAAAAGTCTGCTGATGCGCGCAGACTTGACGCCCCAGGATTGGATCAGCGGCGACGTGGTTGACCACGCTCAGCAGTTCGCGCTTGATGCGATGCCGCTTCTACGCTTTGGGCGGGAGCATCTGGGCAAGGTATCCTGACTGATCCCTGCCCAGAGCGGCTAAGCCTTAAAGAACCGTGACCGTGGTGCCGATCGGCACCCGCTCATAAAGATCGCTTACGTGTTCGTTGATCATGCGGATACAGCCGTTTGACTGGGCATGGCCGATGCTTTCGGGTTGGGTCGTGCCATGGATGCGGTAGTAGGTATCCACCCCGTTCTGGTAGAGGTAGAGCGCCCGAGCGCCGAGCGGGTTCTTCGGCCCGCCGGGCACCCCGCCAGCGTACTTTTTGTACTTGCCCGGGTCCCGGCGGATCATGTTTCGGGTCGGGCGCCACCAGGGCCATTTTGCCTTGCGTTCGATAATTGCGGCGCCCTGGAATTCGAGCCCTGCTTTGCCTACGCCCACGCCATAGCGCAGCGCTTTGCCGGGCGCCTCCACCCAGTAGAGATAGAACGAACGGGGCATGACGTAGATGGACTGAGCCTCAATCCCTTCCCATACGTCGACGTATTGCGGCTCCAGGTGTGGGGCAACTCGGAACTTCGCCAGTGCCGGGGCGGCCAAGGCAGGGAGAGTTGCGGCCGCGCCCCCGGCGGTCAAAAGCAAGCGTCGTGTGATCATGTTTCAGGTTCCCAGAAAGTCAGTGGTGCGAAGAAAGCTGCTGTCACTGCTCGGGCCCTGCGGCGCTTTATGCCGTCTTTTTCCGGATGGGGTCGCGCGCAAAGGGCCCAGGTCCCCAGACCTAGGAAGAACAGGACCCACAAACAGGGTGGTTCTGACGCGCAATACCCTCACAAGCCAAGACTTCTTCGGCGATTCTGCGCCTATGGCAAGGGATTTTCTGGGGTGGGTGGAATTGTTGACGCCTGCGCAACAATGGCCGTGAGTCATGTCAATTATTGCCGGAACTACGCCCCACAGAACCGCCCGGACAGGCCTAAGACACTGGCATCGACACTTCGGCCAGGCGCACCCAATAGGAACAGCCTACTGGGATCGCTTCATCGTCGAAGTTGTAGGCCGGGTGATGCACCGGGGCTGTATCGCCGTTGCCGATGCAAATGTAGGATCCCGGCCGCGCTTCGAGCATGAAGGCAAAATCCTCGCCCCCCATGATGGGCGGCACATCTTCGGCCACGTTTTGCGGCCCAACCACGTCCTTGGCAACATCAGCGGCGAAGCCCGCTTCGTCGGCGTCGTTGACCATCACCGGATAGTTGCGGTGGTAGTCGACCCGCGCCGTGGCCCCAAAAGCTGCTGCGGTGCCTTCGGCCACCGCCTTCACGCGCGCCTCGCACAGGTCGCGCACCTCAGCTTCGAGAGTGCGCACGGTGCCGCGCAACTCCACATGCTGGGGGATAACGTTGTGGGCCTTCGATTCAGTTTCAAAACTTGTCAGGCTCACAACCGCGTTTTTCACCGGGTCTACATTGCGGCTAACGATAGTTTGCAGCGCGATGACGATGTGGCTGGCTACAACGGTGGTGTCCACGACCTCTTGCGGTTTCGCCGCATGGCCGCCTTTGCCTTCTACGTGGATTTCAAAATGGTCCGCACTGGCGAAAAAAGCACCTTCGCGGATGGCAAATTGGCCCAGCGGCAAGCCAGGCATATTATGCATGCCGTAGACTTTTTGGATGCCGAACTCTTCCATCATACCATCGTTGACCATCTCGCGACCACCTCCGCCGCCTTCTTCCGCAGGCTGGAAAATAACCACAACTGTGCCATCGAAATTCCGGCTTTCCGCCAGGTATTTCGCCGCGCCCAGAAGCATTGCCGTGTGGCCGTCATGGCCGCAGGCGTGCATTTTGCCCTTTTCCTTCGACGCGTAGTCGAGTCCAGTCGCCTCCACGATAGGGAGCGCGTCCATGTCGGCACGCAACCCGATCACCTTGCCGCTGGAGTTTTTGCGTCCGTGGATCACGCCCACGACACCGGTGCGCCCAATGCCCGTTTTCACCGCGTCGCAGCCCCAGGCGCGTAGCTTTTCTTCAACGATCCCGCTGGTACGAAAGGTGTCGAATTGCAATTCCGGGTTTTCGTGAAGGTCGCGGCGGATCGCTGCAATTTCGTCTTGGAGTTCGGCGAAACGGTTGATCAAAGGCATGGCGCTGGCTCCTTAAGCTGCGGCGGCGCTGAGCGATCCAACAAGGGCGGACATAAACCGCTTCCCATGGTCGAATTGCGCGACGGATATGTATTCGTTGGGCTGGTGGGCCTGCTCGATGCTGCCGGGCCCGCAAATGACGGTCGAAAAACCCGCCTGCTGAAAGTGTCCGGCTTCGGTCTGGTAGCTGACCACGTTGTCGCTATTGTCGCCCGTCAGGCGGCGTACCAGCGCCTCGGCGCGCCCCCCGTCTTCAGCGGCAAGTGCTGGGGTGATCATGCGTTCTGAAATGTCGATGCCCGTGCCCGGGTGGATGACGCGCATGTCCGCTTCGATCTCGGCGGCCATAGCGCGGTAGCGGCGGTCCCATTCGGTTTCGTCTTCGCCGGGAATGATGCGGATATCGGTAAGAAACCGGCAGTCCCTGGCAGTGATATTGCCCGCGGTGCCGCCCTCAATCGTGCCGACGTGGAGCGTGGTGTAGGGCGGCTCGTATCCGCTTGACCCCGCCCCCGCGGCGTCCGCGGCGTTTTCGGCCATCGTGGTCCGGTGCCATTCGACCATGCGCGCGGCGTTCATGACCGCACTGACCCCCCGGTGCACCAGCGACGAGTGCACCTCGTAGCCGCGTACGTGGGTGGTGTAGCCGATGGACCCTTTGTGCCCGGTCACCGCCTTCATCATTGACGGCTCACCAACGATGCACATCTTAGCCCGGTGCGGGAGCGCTGCCATCGCCTTCACCATCGGCACGCAGCCCAAGCACCCCACCTCTTCGTCATAGGACAGCGCCAGTTGGATCGGTCGGTCGAGTGACCCCATCGTAGGCACCGCAGCCAGCGCGATGGCCAAAAACCCCTTCATGTCGCAGGTCCCACGCCCGTAATAGCGCCCGTCCCGTTCGGTCACTACCCAGGGGTCGGAGTCCCAGGCTTGCCCGGTCACCGGCACCACGTCCGTGTGCCCCGAAAGGATCACGCCGCCAGGCTCCTCGGGGCCTACGTGGGCGTAGAGATTGGCGTGTATCCCGTCGTCGGAGGGCAAGATCACCGGCACCACCCCGTGCCCGTCCAAGTAGTCGGCCACCCATTCGATCAAAGGGAGGTTCGTTTTGGCGCTGGTGGTGTCGAAGGATACAAGCTTGGCGAGCATCTCTTCGGCGGTCATTTGGGACATCGAACGGGCCTTGTGTTAGGATACCCGGCAGGATGTGGCGCCCCCTGCCCTCCGTCAAGGCGCATTCCGCCGCCCCGCCGGAGGTTGCATTGGCGGGGCCTGGTTCGCCCGAGCAACCGGGTGCCGCCTGATTGGGCAGCCCACCCGCCGTTGCGGCAAGAAGCGCCACTTTCGCCAGAAAACCGTTGTTTGGGTTACATTATTCCGTCTAGGCTCACCCTACGGTCGATAAACCCGGAATCATGAACCGGGGCCAACAGGGAGACTGAGTTGACGCAAGCCACGCGTGCCACACCGCGCCGAAGGGGCCCGGGTCACATGATCTTTGCCCTTTCCCTGCGTCATCCTGCGGCGCCTTTCTTGGGTGCCGATGTCCTGAGCACCCGCGACCACCACCAGATCACCAACAGGAAGGACACATAATGTCTTTGAAAAAACTGGCTTTGGGCACCGCGCTCGGGCTGTCATTGGCCACCATGGGCCATGCGGAGCGAGGTGCCGATGGGTCGCTCTCGATCATCTATTGGCAAGCTCCTTCGATTTTGAACCCGTTCCTGTCGGGCGGCACAAAGGACGTGGAAAGCGCCTCGCTCATCCTAGAACCGCTGGCCCGCTACGACGAAACCGGCGCGCTGCAGCCCTGGCTCGCAGCCGAAGTACCCACCGTGGCCAACGGCGGCGTGAGCGAGGACTTGACCTCCATCACCTGGAAAATCGCCCCGGGCATTCTTTGGTCGGACGGCACGCCCTTCACCGCAGAAGACGTCAAATTCACCGCTGACTATTGCATGAACCCCGAAGGCGGCTGCGCGCAGCTGTCCAAATTCGGTGGTGTATCGAGCGTCGAAGTCATCGACGAGTTGACTGTTAAAGTCACTTTCGATGCTCCCCAGCCTTTCCCTTACGGCCCGTTTGTGGGCGGCGAAAGTCCGATCCTGCAAAAGGCACAGTTTGCCGATTGCGCGGGTGCCGCGGCACCAAACTGCACCGAACAGAACTACGGCCCCATCGGCACTGGGCCCTTTGTAGTCGCCGAATTCCGTCCCAACGACGTGATCCAGATGGAGGCAAACCCAAACTATCGCGATCCGGCCAAGCCGGCCTTCGCTACGCTGACCTTCAAGGGTGGCGGCGACGCCACCGCGGCCGGGCGTGCGGTTATGGAAACAGGCGAATTTGACTACGCCTGGAACCTGCAGCTTGCGCCGGACGTCATCGCCGAGATGCAAGAGGGGGGTAAAGGCACCCCCATCGCCGGATTTGGCCCCCTGGTAGAACGTATCATGGTCAACTTCACCAATCCGTCCCCGGACTTGCCGGAAGGTGAACGGGCCACCAAAAAGCACCCGCACCCGTTCCTGACGGATATCCGCGTCCGTAAGGCGCTTTCGATGGCGATCGACCGGGAACTGCTGGTGGAAATCGGCTATGGCCAGGCCGGCAAGGTAACCTGCAACGTGGTGCCCGCCCCTGACGCCTACAACTCTTCTGCCAACGACGGCTGCAAGGTCCAGGACCTCGACGGCGCTAAAGCCCTACTGGAAGAAGCCGGCTGGGTCGACAGCGACGGCGACGGTGTACGCGAAAAGGACGGCGTGAAGCTCTCGATGCTCTACCAGACGTCCACCAACGCGGTACGCCAGGACTTCCAGGCGCTGATTAAAGACTGGTGGAGCCAGATCGGTGTCGAAACCGAACTGCGCAACATCGACGCGTCGGTCTTCTTCGGTGGCGATCCTGCGTCGCCGGACACGTTCCAGAAGTTCTACGCAGACGTAGAGATGTACGCCAACACCTTCAACGGGACCGACCCCCAGTCTTATCTGGGCAACTGGCGCTGCGGTGCGGAGCCGTCGCCCGAAAGCCAGTGGCAGGGTGAAAACCAGCCGCGATTCTGCTCGGCGGAATACGACGCGCTTCACGACGAAATGACGGTCACCGCGGACATCGCCGAACGGTCACGCATCGGCAAAGCGCTCAATGACATCCTTATGCAGGAAGTGGTGATGATCCCGCTTGTGCACCGTGGTCGCGTTTCGGCCCACGCCACCAGCCTGGGCGGGGTAAAGCTCAACGTCTGGGACAGCGAACTTTGGAACGTCGCCGACTGGTACCGGATCAAGTCCAACTGATCCTGCCCTGGCAGGTCTAGCCTTTCCCGGGGCGCGGCCAACGCGGCCCGGGGCCATAATACAGAGTGAGGCGCACAAATCGGTGCCTGACGCCACTGGTCAACAAGGTGTGCGATCTGCGCTCCGCCGACCCCGAACTAGCCGCCCGGCGCGACGTTCCCGCCCGGCGATCCCAACGGCTGGTGCCCCGGCACCCGCTACCCTGGCCCGAGACCCGGTAACGCGCTGATGTTGACCTATACCATTCGTCGATTGATCCTGTCGGTACCGACACTCCTTTTTATCTCCCTGGCTATTTTTCTTTTACTGGAGTTGGCTCCGGGCGATCCCATGGCCCAGGTGCCGCTGACCGTACCGCCCGAGGTTAAGCAAAAAATGCGCGAGGCCCTGGGTCTCGGAGAGCCTTGGCACATCCGCTACTATAAATGGGTGGTCCAGTTTTTCTGGGTGGAGCCGCTGGTCTTTGTGGACTGGATCTTTGGCAGTTCGTTCTCCGCGGACTATCAGCGCATGATTTCCTGGCAGACGCGCGGGCCGGTGATGGATCTTGTGATCCAGTCGATCCCACAGACGCTTTGGGTTGTGGGAATGGCATACGTGGTGGGCGTTCTTATCGCGCTGCCCATCGGCATTTATTCAGCCTACCGCCACTACTCGGTCTTCGATCAGACCGGGACGCTTGTCACGATGATTGGGTTTTCGATCCCGCCTTTCTTTACAGGCCCGCTTCTGATCGTGATCTTTGCGGTGCAATTAGGGTGGTTCCCATCAACCTACAACACAGTGCACGAGGTGACAGATTGGGACAGCTTCCTCGTGCAGCTTCGCCAAATGGTGCTGCCAGTGATGGTGCTGGCACTCCAGACAACGGCGCAGATCAGCCGCTACATGCGGTCAGCGATGCTGGATAACTTGGGCCAGGACTACGCGCGCACCGCCCGCGCCAAGGGGCTCTCGGAGGCCACGGTGGTCATGGTCCACGTACTGCGCAATTCGATGATCCCGGTGATCACTGTCATCGCCTTGGGCATCCCTACGATCTTTGGCGGCGCCATCATCACCGAAAACGTATTTCAGGTGAATGGCCTGGGCTACCAACTGCTGATCGCGCTTTTTGCCAGCGATATCCCGACGGTCATGACGTTTACATTTATCTTCGCGATCCTGATCGTGTTCTTTAACCTAATCGCCGACCTACTTTACGGCGTCTTTGACCCGCGGATCCGCTATGAGTGACGCCGCTAAAACCGGACACGAGGCCGTGCCTGTGCCCGCAACCGCCCCGGCGGCGGTGCCGGATGCACCGCTTGCGCCCCCGCGCAGCCAATGGCGCGATATCTGGGACCAGTTCAAACGCCACCGGGGCGCAGTTTTCGGCGGCGGCTTTCTGGTGTTCATCACGCTTTTTGTCTTGCTGGGGCCGCTCTTCTGGACGCTGGACGCCCAGAAGCTAGACATCCGCGCAAAGGACATGCGCCCTATCTTTGTGGGACTTTGGGACGGGAGCGCCAAAATCGGTTGGAACCACCCGCTTGGCACCGACCAACTTGGCCGCGATCTGCTCAGCCAGATGATCGAGGGCGGGCGCGCGTCGCTGGCCGTGGGTTGGGCGGCCATGGTGCTGGCGCTAGTGCTGGGCACGATGATCGGTGTCCTGTCGGGCTTTTTCAAACGGCTGGACTTCTGGCTGATGCGTTTCACTGACCTGATGCTAAGCCTGCCGATCCTGCCACTTTTGCTGGTGGCGGTTACGCTCTTCCGGCAACCGCTTCGGGCGAACTTCGGTCCCGAAACAGGCATGTTCATCTTGATCGTCAGCATCGTGGGCATCACGTCCTGGATGCAGACGGCGCGGATTGTGCGCGCCGACGTGCTGGCCCTAAAGGAACGCGACTTCGTGGTCGCCGCCAAATCCATCGGCACGCGGCCAGGGTCCATCATCACGCGCCACCTGCTACCCAACGTGCTATCGCCGATAATGGTCAGCGCCACCCTGGGCCTTGCAACAGCGATCATCACCGAAAGCGCGCTTAGCTTTCTGGGCGTGGGCTTTCCGTCCGATTACCCCACTTGGGGCAAGCTTTTGGCGGACGCGGTACAGCGGATGGAACGCTACCCGGAGCGGGTGCTCTTCCCGGGGATAGCGATCTCGCTCACGGTGCTGGCAGTGAATTTCCTGGGCGACGGTCTGCGCGACGCGCTCGACCCTCGCATCCGGGGCCGCTGAGGCGGACGCAGCCAAAAAGCTTCAGACGTCACGCCTGACCGCGCGTTCGCGCCAAAGGATCACAAGACCTCCACCGACAATTAGGATTACACCCGGAAAAAGCCGGTCAAAGGGCGCTTCGTCAAAGACCACCCAGCCGATCACAAAGGCCGACAAAAGGCCAAGGTAGTTGAAGGGCGCAAGCTTAGACGGCTCTGCCATACGCACCGAAATCAAAAGACAAAGCACACCAAGGCCGCCCAAAAGTCCCATGGCGACGATGGATAGAGCGTCCGCCGCGGATCCGATCGGGGAAAATCCCCCCGTGGGCAAAACCATTAGGATCGACATGACCGCGCTTGAAAAAGACGAATAAAGGTACATCAACGCGTTGGACACAGAGGTGTCTATAAGGCGCACCGTGACCATGGAAAGCGCGTAGCAGGATGCGGCCACCAGCGGCAGCACCGACCAGGCGTTGAAATCCTCCGCTCCCGGACGCACGATCACAAGGGCGCCCGCAAAGCCTAGAAAGACCGCCGTCCAGCGCCAGATGCCCACCCGTTCCCCCAACACTGGGACGGAAAAGGCCACCACAAAAAGGCTCATGGTGTAGCCCAGGGCAGCAACCATGGCGAATTCACTGCGCATCAGCGCTAAGTAATAGCAAAGCTGCGCCGCACCGACCATGATCCCGCGCCCAAAGGCAAGCCGCCACTGGCGGATCATTAGCCCGCGCGGCCCGGCAGAAAGTTCGCCCATAAACGCAAGCGCCACCACCGCAGGAACCATGCCGATCATGTTGCGCCACGCGCTTAGCTCAAGCGCCCCGTAGCGGACGCCTAGGACCTTCACAAAGGCCGCCATTCCGTCGAGCAGGAGTATCCCCAAAAGCAGCACGCCCGCCGCGGGCAAGAGCCCGCCCCCGGCCCGGCGCACCCGGGCCACCTGGGGGGCAATGGCCGAACCCCAGTCGGGCACGGCCTAGGTCAGCCCCGCATCACGAAAGAGCGCGCTGAGCGAGGCCTCGGGCCGGGCGCCCACGTGGCTGATGACCTCGCCCGCGGCGATGTTGCCCATGCGCCCGGCGCTCAGCATGTCTGCCCCGGCCACCACCCCGTGGAGGAAGCCGGCCGCAAACAGGTCGCCCGCGCCAGTGGCATCGACCACCTGCGCGGCCTCGGCTGGGGCGTGGCTCTCAGCGCTGTCCTTGACGACCGTCGCGCCCCTAGGGCCGAGCGTGCAGGCCACAATTCCCACCTCCGACGCCGCCGCCGAAATCGCAGAGGGGACGTCCGCGGTCTGGTACATGGCCTGGATTTCATGCTCGTTGGCGAAAAGCAGGTCCACATGGTCGCGGATCATCGCGCGGAGAGCATCCCGGTGACGCTCGACGCAGAATGGGTCCGACAAGCTCAACGACACACGACCGCCCGCGGCTTTGGTGGCCTCGATGGCCTTCGCGAAAGCGGCGTGTCCAGCAGAGCCGTCAAAACGATAGCCTTCCAGATAGATCCAATCCGTGTCGGCCATCTGATCGACGTCGATGTCGTCAGGGCCCAAGGTTTCGGAGACACCCAAATAGGTGTTCATAGACCGCTCCGCATCGGGGGTGATTAGCACCATGCAGCGGCCGGTTTCGTGGTCCGCGTCAGCCGGCGCGCGCGGCACCGTGTAGCCCACGCCCTGGGCGCGGATGTCGTGTTCGAAAATGTCGCCCAACTGGTCGGCCTTGACCTTGCCCACATAGGCGCAGCGGTCCCCCAGGGCGGCAAGCCCGGCGATGGTGTTGGCTGCGGACCCGCCGCTGCGTTCCTGGGCCGGGCCCATGACGCCATAAAGTTCCACCGCGCGGGGGCCGTCGATAAGCTGCATAATGCCCTTTTCCACCCCGTGGGTGTCCAAGAAAGCGTCCTCGCACGGGGCCAAGATATCCACGAGCGCGTTGCCAATCCCTACGACCTGGTATTTTTTCACGGGGCGTTCTCCTCTTCTGGCAGCCTCCCCCTTTTGGGCGCGTGAACGACGATCCGCAATCGGCTATTTTTTGCGACCAGCGGGAACTTAGGAAAGGGGTCGGTGTTTTTTCTGCGACTGCCAGGCCAAAAATCGCATGCCGGGTGTCGTGCACACTTGAAAGCATTGCTCACTTTACTAAGTCCATCTGTGAGCAACGCTCACTTACTGGCATGTTGCCGCCCTTAGGAGAACCTCGATGGACACGCTAAGCTCGCTTGTCTTGGCCGCGCTGATGGCAATCACCCCGCCGATCCTGGCCAAAAACCCCGGTGCGGGCCTGCGCGCGCCGGTTGTCCAGACTGCACCAAGCACCGCCCACGAAAGGGATTCCTATGGCCGCATCAAGGCAGCGGATACCCAACGGCTAAGTCAGTTTTTGGTTCAGACATCGGATCGCTACGCCGGGAAGTGAGGCAAGGGCGCGCGTAACGCTTGTCGGCTTCGACCTGCCCGTGCTAGCGCCGGGTAACCGGAAGGAGCGTCCCATGACCCAGGAAAACCCCCTGTCCCGCTGGGGCATCAACAACGACTACGCACCGCTGCGGGATGTTTTGCTAGGGCGACCCGACTTCTTCCGCTGGGTGGAGGCCGGGCCCCTGATCGGGCGCACGCTTGCCAACGCCGATAAGACTGGCCACCGGTTCGACCTGCAACTGGCCCAGCGCCAACATGCACAGATGGTGTCGATCTACGAAGAAAACGGGGTGCGATGCCATTACCTGGCCGCTGACCCGGTGCTGCACCGCAACTTCTTCGCCCGAGACAGTTCGGCCATGACGCCCTGGGGTCCGCTGGTCTGCCATATGCAGCTGAAGTGTCGCCGGGCAGACTATGCCACCGTGATCGAGTTCTACCAGGCCCACAGCATCCCCATCTGGAAGTTCGCCACAGCCGGGCACTTCGAGGGCGGTGACTTCAACATAATTGAGCCTGGCCGAGTGCTGATCGGCCATTGCGGGGAGCGCTCGGAGGAAGCGGGCAGCCAGCAGGTGGCGGAGTTTGTGCGCGCCGAAGGCTGGGAAGCGGTGGTGGCGCCCATCAGCCGAGAATTTGTGCACATGGACGGGCTGATCGTGCCCCTGGCCGAAAAGTTGGCCGTAGCCTGCGTGGACGCCATGGAGCCTTGGCTTGTGGACGTGGTGCGCGGCTGGGGCATCGAAATCGTTGAGGTGTCCTACCGGGAGGCCCGCAACCTGGGCGTGAACCTGGTGGCGCTTGGCAATGGAAAAGTGCTTTCCATGGCAGGCGCGACCGACCTTAACGCCAAGATGCGCGCCCTAGGGTTTGAGGTTTATGATCCCGATATGTCGATGTTTACCCTGGGCGGGGGCGGCGTGCACTGCCTAGCACAAGCGCTTTGCCGCGATGCGGCCTAGGTGGGCGCTGGGCCCCCCCGCCCCCCCC
>JBCCMR010000062.1:0-11936 GCA_039026255.1 Pseudomonadota bacterium | reverse complement strand
GGGTGGATTGCGCCCCCGCCGCGGTAGATGTCCTAGCGGCGCGGGGCGGCCCCGCGGCCCCGGCCCCTGGTTCGGCCCCGCCAGGGGCCGCCCCGGGCGATTTCCGGCTGGAAATCATAAAAGGCGATGCGCGCGAGACGCTTCCGCGGTGGGGCGGGACAGTGGACGCCTGGTTTCTCGACGGGTTTTCTCCGGCCAAGAACCCGGCCATGTGGGATGCCGATCTGTTGCGGGCCGTGGCCGCCCACACGCGCCCGGGTGGCACCTGCGCCACCTACACCGCCGCGGGCGCCGTGCGCCGGGCCTTGGCCGCCGCCGGGTTCGAGGTCACGCGGGCCACGGGTTTCGGACGCAAGCGGCACATGACCCGGGGCCGGCTGCCCGGCGATACCGCGCCATGACTGACCGCACCCGTTCGGGCATTCTAGTGATGGTCATCACGATGCTGGTATTCGCCAGCCAGGACGGTATCTCGCGGTATCTGGCGGAGAAGACAAATATCTTCATGGTCGTCATGATCCGCTACTGGTTCTTCCTGATTTTTGTGATGGCGATCAGCCAGGCGCGCAGCGGGTCCGTCTGGGCAGCCGCCCGCACATCGCGCCCCTGGCTCCAATTCTTCCGCGGGGTGCTATTGGCGGTGGAGATCCTCGTCACCGTCTGGGCGTTTGTGCTTTTGGGCCTGGCCGAAGCCCATGCCATTTTCGCCGCCTGCCCGCTGATGATCGCCGCACTCAGCGGCCCGGTTTTGGGCGAACGGGTCGGCTGGCGCCGTTGGATTGCTGTGGCCGTGGGTTTTGCGGGTATCTTGGTGATCCTACAGCCCGGCACGCGCGTCTTTTCGCCTGTGGCGCTTGTTCCCATCCTGGGTGCGGTGCTCTTTGCGATATACAACCTTTTGACGCGCTACGTGGCGCGGTTCGACAGCGCCACGACTAGCTTCTTTTGGACGGGATTAGGTGGGTTTGTCCTAATGACTGCTATCGGTCCATTCTTTTGGGAGCCAATGGAACCCGGGGATTGGATTTGGATGGGTGTGCTTTGCTTAACCGGGGCGACGGGACACTTTTTGCTAATCAAAGCCTATGAATTGGCCGAGGCAAGCGCCGTGCAGCCCTTTGCTTTTTTGCAACTGGTTTTTGCCAGCGCCATCGGCGTGACCGTTTTCGGCGAAGACCTTGCGTTGACCACAGTCTTGGGGGCTATGATGATCGTGGGTGCCGGGCTTTTCACCATCTGGCGTGAACGGGCCGCGGCATCGGGCTAGTGTGCTTCTTTGGTTGCCTGGGATTTGGGCAGTGACCTGCGGTTTTTGCCGCAGGTAGATGGCTGACCTTGATCGGCGGCGCCGGATACGCGACACTCCGCGCAGGCGAAGCTCCCCACACTCTCCATAAGGTATTGACCATGATCCGTTTCCTGGCCCGCATTTCATTTATGGTAATTCTGGCGGTTGGCTTTGCCGCGCCCACCGTCCAGGCGCAAACCGCCTGGGCCCCGTCCGGTGACGACTATTCCGGCTTGGAGGTAGAACAGGGGTCGCCCTTTCCCGGGCGACCTGCGACCGTCGTCACCGGTGTGGCCCCGGGCAGCCCCGCGGAACGCGCCGGTCTGACGGTCGGGCAGGAGTTCATACCGCTGTCGCCCTACACCACTGGCCCGATGGCGGTTATGAAACTGATCAACGACCGGCTCAAGGACGGCAAGCCCTATGAGCTGATGTTGCTGAGCGACCGGGGTTTTGAACAGGGCCGTATCTTCCTGCGCCCAGCGGTCTTGCCCCAGGCCAACACAACGGTTCCGTCGATCGGTGACTTCGCCGAGACGCTTTTGACCAACCCAGAAGATCGCGGCTTACTTGAGCGGTACTTCAATGCAGGTCGGCTTGACCCAAATCGCCCGGCCGTGCCGCAAATGGTGGAGATTGCCGCGGCCCTGGGGGTCGCCCAAAACCAAATTACTTCTGCCATCGAAACCGGCCGCCTGGCGCTCCACGAAGACGATCTACTGCGTGTCTACCTGGAGCCCGAGGGCGCCAGCTGCCAGGCCTTGATGGACGCAGAAATGGCGCAGTTTTCCCAGTTGAAAAACATCAGCCAGGAAAGCATCGACACGCGCCGGGCTATGATGAAAAATAACATGGCGCAGGCGTGCGACAGCATCTGGCGCCTGTGGCTTGACCGGGACCGTATCGACGCCTGGAACGCCACCTACGGCCCAGTCAGCGATGCCTTCAACGCCGCGTCCTTCCGCACCGCGCGCCAGACCGAGACCATCACCGCGGTATCGGCGTCCATCACCACGGGAGCAAAGCTCAAGCGCTACCGCCAGCGGCGCTGCGATTTCACCCACCGGATGGGCAACCTTTTGCCCGCGGTGGCCGTGGATTGTAACGGCGTGGTCCCGGTCGAACAGAACATCGCCGTCAACAAACAGCTTATTGCTGCGCAGCGGACAGACGTCTTTGGCGGGCCCGGCGACGGGATCGGCTACCGCCTGCGGCTTTTGGCGGACGGATCGTTTGACGCCTTTGACAACATCCACCTGCGCTATCACCGCACGGATGCCCAAAAGGATGCGGCGGTGCTCAATGGGATGCGGCTGATCGCTGGATACGGGATCGCGCGCGGCGAAATCCTGGGCGCCTGCGGGTCGCAGATGCACAGTTGGCAGGTCACGCAACGGTGGACAACCGGTCTGCGCACCGTCAGCGGCATCCAGATAACAAGTCGTGACTGGCAGCGGACGACGACATTTTCGATCCCCGTCTACCTGCTTCCGGCGCGGGAACGCTCTCGGGCCGTGGGCAGCCCCGGCCCCTTGGGGATGAGCACTGAAATGCGCCGTATCCTGTCGGCGCTTAGTTGTGATCACCCCATGCGTGAAAAACTGGAAGTGAACATGGTTGCATACCTGCGCCAACGGCTCTGAGGCGCGCCCACCCGGATGAGCTGTCTGTTGAGGCCAATCCACCGTGGACGCCCCCGGTCCGCTGAGGTATCCGGAGCGTGCGTCCCCGAACCTTGGACGCGCGACGGAGCATCCCGATGGCCGGTCACGGCGCGCCAAAGCCTATGAGTTCACGCAAATCGCCGCCCTTGAAAGGCACGGCGACGGTGCCGGGGGACAAATCTGTTTCCCATAGGTCCCTTATATTAGGGGCGTTGACCGTGGGCGAAACGCGCATCAGCGGTCTCCTGGAGGGGCAAGACGTGCTCGACACTGCGCGCGCCATGGCCGCCTTCGGAGCAGAGGTGACGCACCATGGCCCAGGAAACTGGTCGGTGCACGGGGTAGGCGTCGGCGGCTTTGCCGAACCATCGGACGTCATCGACTGCGGCAATGCGGGCACCGGTGTGCGCCTGATCATGGGGGCCATGGCCACCACTCCGATCACGGCCACCTTCACCGGTGACGCCAGCTTGCGGTCGCGGCCCATGGGACGGATCACGGAACCGATGGCGCATTTTGGGGCAAGGTCACACGGGCGCTCCGGCGGGCGCCTGCCGCTGACAATGGTGGGCGCAGGCGATCCGGTGCCGGTCCGGTACACCTCGCCCCACGCCAGCGCGCAGATTAAATCAGCGGTTCTACTGGCCGGCTTGAACGCCCGGGGCGAAACCATCCTGACCGAGCCGGAACCAACCCGGGACCACACCGAACGGATGCTGCGCGGCTTTGGCGCCACCGTGGAAACCCAGGCCACGGCCGCGGGTCCAGCGGTGCACCTGATGGGCCAGCCCGAACTGCGACCCCAGGCCATCGCAGTGCCCCGCGATCCGTCTTCGGCAGCTTTTCCGGTGGCTGCGGCCGTTATCGTGCCGGGGTCCGAGGTGCGTGTGCCCATGATCGGGCTCAACCCCACGCGGGCGGGCTTTTTCACGACGCTAAAGGACATGGGCGCTGACCTGACCTACGAGAACCCCCGCGAAGAAGGGGGCGAGCCGGTGGCCGACCTTCTGGTTCGGGCTGGGCCGCTCACTGGGATCGAGGTGCCGCCGGAGCGCGCTGCGTCGATGATCGACGAATACCCGATCCTGTCGGTTGTCGCGGCCTTTGCGCGGGGCAAGACCGTCATGCGCGGGATCGGCGAACTGCGGGTCAAGGAAAGCGACCGGATCGCCGCCATGGCTCGCGGGCTTCAGGCGATGGGCGTCACGGTGGAGGAAACCGAAGACAGTCTTACAGTTCACGGGATGGAAGGCACGGTCCCAGGAGGCGGAACCGCTGCCACACATCTAGATCACCGGATTGCCATGTCGTTCCTGTGCCTCGGCCTTGCCACAGAGCGGCCCGTGACCGTGGATGACGGCGGCGCGATTGCCACCTCCTTCCCGGATTTCGAAACGTTGATGACCGGGCTGGGTGGCGTGCTGGGCCCTGTTGAAGGCGCTGTCCCGGCGTGAGCTTTGTCGTGGCCATTGACGGCCCGGCGGCGGCGGGCAAAGGCACCATCGCGCGTGCCGTTGCTGAACACTTTGGTCTTGCGCACTTGGATACCGGGTTGCTTTACCGGGCGGTTGGGCGCCGCGCCCTGGCCGAGGCGGGCCCCTCGCTCGAACCCGAGACGGTGGCTGAGGCCGTCGCCCAGGCGCTGACCCCCGCCGATATCGAACGCGACGACCTGCGCACGGCAACTGTGGCGATGGCCGCAAGCCGGGTCGCGGCCCTGCCTGAGGTGCGCGCGGCCCTGCTAGCGTTCCAGCGCGATTTTGCCGCCCGGGACGGGGGCGCTGTGCTGGATGGGCGTGATATAGGCACGGTCATCTGCCCGGACGCTTCGGTAAAACTTTTTGTCACCGCAAGCGACAGGTGCCGTGCCGAACGGCGCTATGCCGAACTGAAAGATCGCGGCGAAGAAACCGCCTTTGAGACAGTGCTGAAAGACGTGCGCGACCGCGATGCCCGCGACGCCGAGAGGGCTACGGCGCCCATGGCCGCGGCGCGCGATGCGGTCACGATCGACACATCCGATATGTCTGTGACGGCGGCGGTGGCGGCGGCTATTGCCACCGTAGACGCCGCTCGCGGTCAGGGCTCTGCCTAGCGTTGTACTTTCAGCCCCGCAGCAATGCGCGGGTTAAGCGGGCTGAAATCCTCTACCGCCGCACCCTGAAGGCGCAGTTCGCGAAGGCGCTCCAGCTTTGCCAGAGGCGCTACGTCGGTCACGGCCGTAGCCGACAGGTCTAGAAAGCGCAGGTTGTCCATCTCGCCCAGCGGGCGGACGTCTGACACCGCGGTCAGGCCCAGGTTTAATTCCACCAGTAGATCGAGATCGCTGAGCGGGGTTAGGTCCTGCACAAACGTCCCGTCCAGGTGTAGGATTTTCATAACAAAAAGCTCTGAAAGCGGCGACAGGTCCGTGACCATGGTGCCGCCCAGGGTCAGTTCGTGCATTACTTCGAAGCGGCGCACGACTGTGATGTCGCTCACCAGGCTGTCGGCCACGTTGAGCCAATTGAGCGCGCGCATATCCTGCAACGGGCTCAGGTCGCTGACGAGCGTACCGCGTACCGAAAGCCGCCGCAGGTTGGTTAGGCGCGCCAGGGGTGCCAGGTCTTCGATAAGCGTATCGTCTGCCCCAATATCTTCAAGCCAGGTCATCCCGGCGATGGGGCCAAGGTCCGTGATTGGCGTTCCATTGAAATAGAGATGGCGAAGCGAACGGAGCTCCGCCAGCGGCGCCAGGTCCGTGACACTGGTATCCGAGATTGAGATCATTTCTACCCCGCGCATGGATGCCAGCGGGCTGAGGTCTGTGATCGACGCCCCGTCAAGGATCAGGTCTCGAACATCGCTCACACCGGCGAGCGCGGACCAGTCGTTCGCGTCCATCCCCGACAACGACAGAACCCCCCGTTCGGACACCGTAACCCCAAGGACCGTGGTGCGGTCGTCGGTATCTTCCACCTCTTCCTGGGGAAGTTGCAGGTTGTCGTTCTGCTCCGGCACGTTGACTTGCTGGGCCATGGCAGTCGAAGCGGGCAGGACCCAAAGCACAGCCAGCGCCACGGCGCCAAGGCGGGACAAGGTGATGAGGCGCATGGGCAGAATGGTTCCTTGCGGCAGCTAAGACAGGGCGACGCTAACCGGGCGCGGATGCGGAAATCAACCGCTGCAGGGGCGGTCAGCGCCCATATGGCGGCGCAGGGCACCCACCTGGGCTTGCGTGGCTGTAAGACCCAGCAAAGAGCGGCGCCAAAGCACATCATCAGCAGTTGCAGCCCATTCTTTTTCCGCCAGGTGTGCCACTTCGGCCCCGGTAAGCCCGCCGCCGAAGTCTGGGCCTGCGGGGGCGGAGAGGATGGTTTCAGCCTCGGTCCCGTAGGCGGCAAAGAGTCGGCGGATCTGGTTGCGCGGGCGCGCGGGGTGGCGCCGGGCCATGTCAGTCAAAAGTCCACTCGCATCGGCCACGCAAAAGTCGCCGCCGGGGAGCGGCGCATATCGGGTCCAGGCTTTGCCGATCATGCGCACAAAGGGCGAAAGCTCTGCCACCGCTGCCTCTGCCTGGGCGCGCGCGCGGCTCGCCGGCACAGGCGGCGCTATGATAAGTGGCGCGGGTGCGTCCGGGTCCACATGGGGTAGTGCAGCGCCCAAGGCCGATGCGGGTTGCCGGATTTTATCGGCAAACCAAAGCGCGCCCTTTGGCCGCGGTGCCCCGCCGGGCAGGCCTACGGCCCGGCAATCAGGTGAAAGCCGCAAAGAAAAGAGCGCGTCGCCCGGCGTATCACCCGCGTCTGCTGATGCCAGGATGGCAATCGCCATAAGGCGGTTGGCGGGTGCGTGGGTGGTTCCGGGCGCCGATGGCGCCACCATAGCCCGAGCGGTGATGTGATAGCCCTTGGCCGTGATATGCCAGGCGCCGCCTTGCGGCGTGATTTGCGGGTTGGGCAGGGACGTTATCACCCGCGCGCCCCGCTCAGCGGCGTCTCGGGCTGACAGGATGGCAAAGCGTTGAGGGGCAATGGCTGCGTGCGGCGTGGCCTGCTGGCGAGGACGCCGCCACCATCGCCGCTCCGGTGTGGGTGCGCCGGACCACAGGTGCGGGTAGACGCGCGATAAAACCCCCGCCTCGGCAGGGTCCGGGGAAGGGCGCAGCATATAAAGACCCTCTGCCAGAAGCCCCGCGCCGAGGTCGCCGCCCAGGTCCCCTTGGGCCAGGAGCGTCACGCGAAGCCCGCGCCCGGCGGCGTCCCGCGCCACCGCCGCAGCCGTGGCCCCTGACCCAAGGACAACCAGGTCAACGGCCGCGCGAGGGTGGGCCGCAGCCAAGTGAGCTGAGGTTTGTGCACCGCTTTCTGGGCCGCTCTCGGCCCCGCGTGCAGGGTCAGTGTGCTGACCAGCGTCTCCTTTGGTGTCTGGCCCCGCCTCCGGTGCTAAGGCTGCGGGCCAAGGCGTACCACCCGCTGGCGTTTCGCCGTGCGCCCGTGATTCTTGGGATTTTTCTGCCTTGGGCTGCACGGCCCCTCCGCCCTTCTGCTCTCGGGCTGAATCTAGTGCCACCGTCCGGGTCCTGTCATCTGAATTTTGCGGCGGCGCTGCAGATTGCTACCAGATATAGGGGGCCGCTGTCGTTCGGGAGACTGCGGTTATCAAAGAAGCTTCCACCAGAAAGCTTCCAAGCCGCGTCCGGCGGCTTGCGTCCCGTTCAAACCAAGCGTCGTCTCCTGCGTCAGAAAGATTTGTACCAACTAACATATGCGATGCCGCCGCTTTCGCGGGTGCGTGTGGTCGTCCGAAACTGCTGGGCTGCTTTGATGCCGAAGGTGACCTGTCCGCCGCCTTTGAGCGGTACTTTCAAGTCGAGCCCCAGGGCCGGTTCGACGTAGTTGTTGTAGGGTCTTTTGCGGATGTCCCATTTGGCCTTCACGGAAAAGAATGGCGATAGCTTCAGCTTGCGTTTGCCCATTGGCATGTCGAGCGCGAGTTTCCCGGACCCCTGTAACAGCCCGTTCTTGGCCTCAAACGGATGGGCCGATGCGGGGTAGCGAAAGTTTGACCAGCCGGAGAACACCAATCGGGAACCCTTAGGCAATGCCTTTGGAAGCCAGTCTGGTCGCCAGCTTTTCCACCAGTCGGCGTCGAGAGTCAGTTGAAAGGCATTATCAGCGGCGCCCGACGCCTCCTGCTCAATCTTCCAACGCGCGCCGACGCGTACCCGCAGTGCCTTCGTCACCCGGTGACGTACCTGAATGCCTAGGGCAATGGTTAGCTTGTTGTTGTAGGTAAAGACATTTCGGTCTTTTAACGCGCCGAAGGTAACGTAGGCCGAAAGGTCCGTTTGCTCAGACCACGTTTGCACAACGATGCGGGGGGTCACGTACAGCTCGAACTTCGCGTTTTCGTTAGCCGATTGAAAAAGGTCTGGCGGCACCAACAGGTTACCGCTGACGGTCCAAGTCACCGGCGGTAACCAGCGCGGAAATGATGTCGCGCGCGTATCTTCGGCCTGGGCGGGAAGCCACCAGGCGAAGAGACAGAGCCACGCACCGGTAAAAACCGACGCCAGCCAGAGGGGAATGCGCGCCATGGGGTCAGATTGGTTAAGAAGTCTTAACAAACCCTCACCGAGTGTTCTGAAAATCGGCGGGATTAGTCGCAAATCTCTCCTTCTTTAACCGCGCGTTCGGGCCACTTTCATAAGTTCGAGGGCTTTATGCTGCTGTCTGAAAGGCAGTCTGCAGCTTTCCCGCAAATGTCCTCTTTTCGGTTTTCGGCGTGGCCTGCACAGGCCAGGGGCGGCGTTGCCCTGCCTTGGCCGCGGTCATATTGTCGCCGGAAATAGGAGCCCGCGATGGTCGAATCGAACACCCGTATGGTGGCTGTCCCGATAGACGGCGAAAAGCTGACCATAGGCCATGCGGCGCGCCTGATGCACGCCGCTTATGACGCCATTACGGGCGAAGATGATCCGGTAAACCTGGGGCTCTTGGGGTCCGAGATGCGCAATCGGCGCCCGGACTTCGACATCCGCAACTACGGGCACAAAAGGCTCTCGGACCTGGTGAAATCTACCCGGGATTTCAAGCTGAAGGACAAATCAAAGGTCATGCGCCCCGGGTACAGGGCATGAGCCTTTTCTCCGTTCAGCCCTACCGCGGCGTGTCCCTGCCCGAACGCCCAGATCAAAGCGACGCCGATCTGATCGCCCAAGCGGCGGCATTCCAGGCAGCCATGGGCGATCGACGATCCGTACGCGATTTCACCGACCGTCCGGTGCCCGAAGCAGTGATTGCCACGGCGATTGCCACCGCGGGCGGAGCACCGTCGGGCGCCAACCACCAGCCCTGGCACTTCGCGGCCACCCAAGACGCGGACAAAAAGGCAAAGTTGCGCGCCGCCGCTGAGACTGAAGAAAGGGATTTTTATGCAGGCGGGGCCGGAGCCGAATGGCTCGCCGCGCTCGAACCCATCGGCACGGATGCGCGCAAACCGCATCTGACCGTGGCGCCTTGGCTGATCGTGGTCTTTGCCCAACGGTGGAGCACCACGCCGGAGGGCGTGCGGTTCAAAAACTACTACGTCCCCGAAAGTGTGGGCATTGCCACAGGCTTTTTGATTGCTTCCCTTCACCACGCGGGGCTGTCCTGTCTGACCCACACGCCCAACCCGATGAAGTTTCTCAACGGCCTGTGCCAACGGCCCAACAGCGAAAAGCCGGTGATGATCCTGGCCGTGGGCCATCCGGCGCCCGACGCTCAGGTCCCGGCGGCGGCGATCCAGAAAAAACCCCTGGAAGAGATCATGACGGTGCTCTGACGTGTTGGAGATCTTTCTCCAGATCGTGCCGTTTTTTGCGCTCATTGGCCTGGGCTTTGGGTCGGTGCGCGCGGGGCTCTTTACGGCGGAGGCCAACGCGCACCTGACGCGGTTTGTCTTTTACTTCGCGCTTTCGGCGATGCTCTTTCGGTTTGCGGCCACGCTGCCCATCAGCACGCTTTTTGACCTAAATTTCGGCATGGCCTATCTGGCGGGCTGCGCGGTGGTCTACGTGGCCATGACCCTTGTGGCGCTTTTGCGCGGCACTGGCTGGGCGATTGCCGCGGTCGAAGCGCAATGCGGGGTCATCGGCAATGTGGGGTTCCTGGGCATTCCAATCCTGGTTTCGCTTATGGGGGACGCGGCGGCGGGGCCGGTGCTTTTTGTTCTGGCGATCGACCTGATCGTTTTTGGGTCACTTCTGGTCATCATCATCACCGCGTCCCGGGAAGGGGCGGTGAGCGCGGCAGCGGTCGGTCGCTTAGGGCTTGGGCTTTTGCAGAATCCGATGCTGGTGGCCATGGCGGCGGGGCTTTTGTGGTCGGGCTTTGACCTACCGGTGGCGGGCGCTTTCGACCGCTTTTTGAATGTGCTGGGCTCTGCCGCCACGCCGTGCGCGCTTTTTGCCATTGGCGCTTCGCTGGCGCAGGGCGCGGCAGAGCGCCCAGGCAACGCCATTTGGTTGACTACGGCCAAGCTGGCGCTGCACCCCATCGCGGTGGCTTATTTTGCGCTTTGGGTGTTTGAGGTCGACCGGTTCGCCGCGGGCGTGATGGTGGCGGCAGCGGCGATGCCCGTGGCAGGCAACGTCTTTTTGGTGGCTCAGCATTACGGCGTGGCGCCGGTAAGGGTGTCTTCGGCAATCTTTGTGTCTACGCTTTTAGCGATCCTGACGCTTGCGCCGGTGATCGCCTGGGTGGGTGCCGCGCCCTAGCCCCAGCCCCTAGCCCCAGCCGGTGTCGAGCCGCGGGCGTAGGCCGCTTTCGCGGGACACGGTCACCGGGCCTAGGCGGTCCAGGTCGTAGGTGGGCGCAAAGCTCCAGGGCAGGGCGCTCAAGTGCGCCACTTCGTCGGTCCGGTTCTGGGACGCGTCGTGCCATGGGCCGATATCGGCGCCGCTGAGGAACATGAGCGCCAGTTCTCGGGCGATCTGGGGTGCGGCGACGGATGTGCCGCTGATCACCGCCGCTGTGCCCGAAAGCGTGCCGCTGGCCAAGACCCCGCGTAGCGTCCAACTGCTGTCGCCGATGGCCGAGGTCCCGGGCTCTGGCGCCACCCAGGGGGCGCCCACGGCGCTGTAGGGCGCGGCAAAGCCCGTGTCCGACAGGGCCGCCCCGACGGCGTAGATCTGCTCAGGCATCTGGGCGTCCACGTAGGCCGAATGGGTGCCGGCCTGGGTGACCGGGCCGGTCGCCAGGGGCAGGTACGGGGATTTCGGCCGTTCGCGCCAATCCCAGAGCGCTGGGTCATCGAAATAGCTTTGCCGGGCCAGCGGTTGGAACCCCATGGGCCGGTCGTCGCGCTGCACCTCTAGGCGCACGTCTTGGTCGCCCCCGTCGCTGGCCAAGTCGATTTCCCAAACACCGCTGGGGGCGAGCGGTTTGTCCCAGGCGAAGGTGGCCGTGGGCGCCAGGGCCACCAGGTACCAGGCGGCCGTCTCCCCGCCGCCGTCAAGCGGCCGGGCACCCACAGCGTAGACCCGCGCGGCTGCGCGGCCCTTGCCGTCGAGCAAGGTCACCGCCTGGCCTGCCGCCAGGGGTCCGAGTGGGAGCGGCGCGCTAGAGAGCCCGCGCAGGCCTAGCCGCAGGTCTGCGGGGCGGTTCGGGCGAATTTCCACGAAGCTCGGTGTGTAGTCTTCGGACTGAACGCGCAAGGTCAGCGTCTGGGCGGCGTGGGTGGCGGTCATATGCGCCACCTGACGGGTTAGCGCATCGTTGCCGAAAGCGAAAACCACCCGGCAGGGGGCGCCAGTGGCGGCCTCATGGCGTAGAACCTCGGCCGCGACCTGGCGCGACAGAAGGTCTGTGCCGTCTTTGGCCCCTGCCAGCACGCCGATGGACACATTCACTATGATGGGCCTTGGCGTGTCTTCGCTGTCAGCCAGAGCGGCCGCTTGATCAAGTATCCATCGCAGACCGCGCAACACGTAACCAGACAGTTGAGAGCCTGACGTATCT
>JBCCMR010000061.1:0-11989 GCA_039026255.1 Pseudomonadota bacterium | reverse complement strand
GTTCACGCGGGTCTGGCTGACGTCGATGGCCGCCTGCAACATGTGCCGCTCAGGGCTGAACCAGTAGCCGTTGTAAATCAGTTCCGCGTAGCGCGGCATGAGTTCGTCTTTGAGATGCGCCGCCCCGCGATCAAGGGTGATGCTCTCGATGCCCCGGTGCGACGCCAAAAGGATCGTGCCGCCCGGCGTTTCATAGATGCCGCGGGACTTCATGCCCACGTAGCGGCCTTCCACCAGGTCCAGGATGCCGATGCCGTGGCGCGACCCAAAGGTGTTGAGCGCGGTCAAAAGCGCCGCCGGGCTCAGCGTTTCGCCGTTGATGGCCACCGGATCGCCGCCGGCATAGGTCACTTCGATGTATTCGGGCGTGTCGGGGGCGTCTTCCGGGCGGGTGATCCGTTCGGTCACGTAATCGGGGGCTTCCTGGGACGGGTCCTCAAGGACCATGCCCTCGGATGAGGTGTGCAGCAGGTTTGCATCCACCGAAAACGGCGCTTCATTGCGCTTGTTCATGGCGATGGGGATCCCGTTTTTTTCCGCAAATTCCAGAAGCTTGGTGCGGCTTGTCAGGTCCCATTCCCGCCAGGGCGCGATCACCTGGATGTCAGGGTTTAGCGCATAAGCGCTCAGTTCAAAGCGTACTTGGTCGTTGCCTTTTCCGGTTGCTCCATGGGCAACCGCGTCAGCCTCCGTCTCCGCGGCAATTTCTACGAGCCGCTTGGAAATCAGCGGCCGCGCAATGGATGTGCCTAATAGGTAAAGCCCCTCATAGACCGCGTTGGCCCGGAACATGGGGAACACAAAGTCGCGCACAAATTCCTCGCGCACGTCTTCGATACGAATATTCTCGGGCGCCACACCCAAAAGGGCCGCCTTTTCACGGGCGGGCTCCAACTCTTCGCCCTGTCCTAGGTCCGCCGTGAATGTAACAACCTCACAACCGTATTCGGTTTGCAGCCATTTCAGGATGATCGAGGTATCGAGGCCGCCGGAATAGGCTAGCACAACTTTTTTGGGCGCGCGCATAGGCGTCTCCTTACCGGGGCGGTGGCGTGGATAACGAGCGCGGCGCTACCGGTTTTTAGCCCATGGCGCAAGGGTGGGTCGGCCGGCAGCTTAAGGTAAGGGCTTTGGCAATGCTGCCCGCGGGGCGCCACAGTCCATCACCGTTGCGCCAGACGTTTGGTCAGCGCCACACCGTGGGTGCCCAGGATGGCCGAAACGACCTTGGAACTACGTCGTTACGTTGCCAGGGGCCAGAGGGCCTTCCGTGGCGCGCGACGATCTGGCAAACGCGGCGCATGGCAATGAAACTGGCATATGACCGCTACGGCGATGGCCCCGAGCGGCCGCTTTTGGTGGCGCACGGGCTATTTGGATCGGCCCGCAACTGGCGAACGCTCGCCCGCAAATTGAGCGCGGAGCGGCAAGTCATTGCTGTCGATATGCGCCATCATGGGGCAAGCCAGGGTAGCGGCGCCATGACCTACACGGAAATGGCCGCCGATCTGGCCGCCGTGGTTGAAGAGATGGGGGGTAATGCGCATGTGCTCGGCCATTCCATGGGCGGGAAGGCCGCGATGGCGCTTGCTCTAATGCGGCCCGACCTGGTGGACCGCTTGATTGTGGCTGACATTGCGCCTGTGGGATATGTACACAGCCAGCTTCCGGCCATCGACGCCATGCGTGCCATAGACCTTGCGCCGGGGTTGCGTCGATCGCAGGCGCAAGCCGCGATTGCGGCCCTAACGGGTGATCCCAATCTTGCAGCGTTCCTTAGCCAAAGCCTTGATACAAGCGGCGCGAAACCTTTTTGGACACTAAACTTGGACGCGCTAGCCCAGGGTATGGACGCAATCATCGGTTTCCCGGACCAAGCTGCCTTACACGGTGACGATCTAAAAGCAGCGGCGCACCAGGGCCCCACCCTTTTTTTGATCGGTGGTCTCTCCGATTATGTGCGACCAGAGCATCGGCCACGGATCAAAGCGCTTTTTCCTTTGGCGCAAACCGCGTCCATTCCCGGCGCCGGGCACTGGCTGCATGCAGAAAAACCGGCCGAGTTCTTAGCTGCAGTCGAGACGTTCCTTAACCGTTGAGCCGGGTGTCGCGCATCGGGGCGGCCCTACGCCATCTCCAACACGGCATTAGAGTTATCGGCGAATTCTTCATAAAATTTGGTCTTTGATGCGCCGTAAAGCGCCTGCACCTTCTCTACGGACACGCCAGAGATATCGCCTTCACCGGCGGATTTTTCCCCCTCCGCGCAGTAATCTCCAAACGCTCGAAATCCCAAGTTGTAAGCGCTTCCTTTTAGAAAATGCAGTGCCGATGCCATGGATGGGCCATCAGCGGGCGGTGACGCGATCATCTCGTCAACGGCTTCATCCACCTCCGACAGGAAAAGTGCAATCACCTCGCCCAGGTCCTCCGCACCGACGTCTTCTTCTAGTTGTTTGATCTGTGCCCAGTCGATCATGTGGTCACCCCATCTGAGATCTTGATCGGGCGATGCTTGCCACCGAGTCGTTACGATTCCGTTACTGAAAAACCCCGCGCCGGTTCACTGAAAATTAAGTGGTGGTGCCCATAGTCGCGCCAAGCCCTGGTAGGAGACCCGTGTGGAAAGCGCCGCCATTTCCGAACCCCCTGACACGACCGCCCGTACTGACGTGGCCGCACAACTGCTTGTGCTCGTCGTCGATGACAGCAAGCTGCAACGCCGCATCGTATCGTTGAGTTTGCAAAAATGGGGCTTTAACGTGCTTGAGGCGGACAGCGGCCAGGCAGCGCTTGATATCTGCCGTACCGAACCCATCGACCTGATCATATCTGACTGGATGATGCCGGGAATGGACGGGCTGGAATTCTGCAAAGAATTCCGAAAACTAAAGCGTGATCGCTACGGCTACTTTATCTTGGTAACGTCGAAAAACGAAAAAAACGACGTGGCCAAAGGGCTCGACATCGGAGCTGACGATTTCCTATCCAAACCCGTCAATTCGGCGGAGTTGAAGGCGCGCATTCGAGCGGGTACGCGCGTGCTCGACATGGAACAAAAACTTATCGAGCAGAACGACGCCGTGCAGGCCGCCCTCGACGAGCTGCAAATGGTTTATGACGCGGTGAACAAAGACCTGGTGGAGGCGGAGAAATTCCAGCAATCCCTGGTGCCCGTGCGCAATCAGCTGGTTCCGGGCGGGGAGGTGTCGCTCCTCTTCCAGTCGTCGCACCATGTGGGCGGCGACCTAGTGGGATACTTCAGCTTTGCACCGGACCGGCTTGGGCTCTACTCGCTGGATGTGTCGGGCCATGGGATTTCTTCGGCACTTTTGACGGCCCGGTTGGCCGGGTACCTGAGCCCGCAAAACCGCGACCAGAACGTCGCTTTTGCGAAGTCTTCTGAAGGCGAGTACATCCCCCGGGACCCCGCCGAGATCGCCAGCATCCTGAATGATCGCATGATCGAAGAAATGGACACCGAACATTACTTCACCCTGTGCTTTGCCGACATTTGCTTTTCGACCGGGCTGGTCCGGATGGTTCAGGCGGGACATCCTCATCCGGCAATCTTCAACACCGAAGAAGGCGTGCGATACCTAGGCAGCGGCGGGCCCCCGATTGGGCTGATCCCAGGCATCCCTTTTGAAACGGTCGAGACGCATATCAAGCCCGGCGACAAGCTTTTCCTCTATTCTGACGGGATCACCGAATGTCAAAATAAGAACGACGAACTTCTGGAAGAAGAGGGCCTGCAGAAGCTGCTCGAACGCCATATTGACGGGTCTGGCCCGGAGTTCATCGCAGATATGCTCTGGGAACTGACAAGCTTTGCCGAGGAGCGCCCCTTTGAGGATGACGTGTCCGCGATCCTTTTTGAATACCGCGAAAAGTTGAATGAGTAAGCCTGAATCTGGCCGCAGGGGAGCCTACGCATGTCCTGGTGGCAGCTAATAGGGACACACCAAGATTTTGGATGCGGGTGCATCTCTTCCACGCATCTGTTTGGCCGAGAAAGCGATGCCTAGACCAATGGTCTAAAGCCACCCCTAAACCCTACCGGCGACCAGCCAAGCTGATTGGCTGGGTCACCGCCTTCCCCGATTATACCGCTTTGCTTAAAGAGCATCCTCCAGAGGCCCCAAGACGATTGGACGGCGCAGCTTAAGGCGCTCGAAAAGCACTGTGTAAGCCTCCACCGAATAAACCTATCAGTGTAGAACTCACCAAAGATTGCAGTTTGCACCCGTCGTTTGCGGTCCACCACGTCCTTGGCCGTTTGATTGTGGGACCAACTGACACCTCGTAAGTATTCATGACATCCCGCTACCCCGCAAGCCAAGTGATGATAGGGTTGCGCAAAGCATCTCCGCTGGGAAGCGTTCGCCCAAAATAGCAGATTTGGATTTACAGCTTTCGCACCCTACGCGGCGGCGCCCTCGAACCAGGCTGGCTAAAGGCCCCGAAAACCGAACGGCCACACGGGACAACGACCATGGCCAGACCCCTCGGTAGACAGAAGCCCAACGAGCAACCACCACGCGGCAGACCCGCAAAAATCGTGCTTCGTTTCAAAGCCCAAATCGCTCACCGAAGGCCAGCCACGGCGCGTTCGAAGAAATGTCGATCGCCGCTGTTTGAAAGCGTGCTGCTTGCCGCGTCGATTGTGGCCCAAATCACGGTGTGGTGCGGTTCAGGGACTGGCCCCAGGCGGCGCACCGGGACGCACAGATAGATGTGGCATATCTTGCGCGCCCAGAGGTCGTATTCGGGCATGTAGCCGTAGCGTTGATAGGCACCCAGGCGTCGGATCACGCGGATGCGCCAGCCGGTTTCTTCATAGACCTCCCGATGGAGCGCACGCACCGGCGTCTCGTCCGGGTCAATACCCCCGCCGGGTAGTTGCACCTCAGGCGGGCGCGTGTCCTCTAGCGTCAGGAGCACCCCGTCGGCCCCGATAATGACACCGTAAGCCCCCGGCCTTTGCCGGTAGGCCTGGCCCTCCCGCTGGGGCTCGCCAAATCGCCGCATAAGACCCCCTGCCCCGGCCACGCCGGTTTGCACATCGCCTCTGATCAGACTATCTGCGGTGCTTGACCAAGGATAGTGCCGATGCCGCCCAACCCTACACACGCCACCGACACCCGGACCGACCCGGCGCGCTGGGACGATACGGTGCTGCCGTTTCAACTGGATGGTGCCGACGTGCGCGGTCGGGTGGCGCGGCTCGACACCGCGCTCGACCGGGTACTAGAACAGCACAATTACCCACCCGCCGTCAGCCACCAGGTGGCTGAGGCTGCAACGCTCACGGCACTTATCGGGCAGACAATCAAACTACGGTGGAAGTTGAGCCTGCAGATACGGGGCGACGGCCCCCTAAGGCTGATCGCAACCGATTATTTCGCCCCTCAGTCCGAGGCAGAACCCGCTCGCCTGCGCGCCTACGCAAGCTTCGATCCAGACCACGATCTCAGCGCTGCCGACGGGGGTTTTCCGCTAATCGGCAAAGGCATGTTTGCCATTCTTATCGACCAAGGCCAGGGCACCGCGCCTTACCAGGGGATCACGCCGATTGCCGGGGGATCTCTTGCTGCCTGTGCCGAGACATATTTCGCCCAGTCCGAACAACTGCCGACCCGGTTCAAAACCTTGGCGACACGCGCCGACAGCGGTGCCGGGCCCCGATGGAGAGCCGGTGGAATTATGATCCAACATATGCCCAAGGCGTCCCCGTTTGCCCGCGATGGCGGATCGGGGGAAGGCGGACTGTTGATGGCGCAGGATCTGGTAGATGGGGACGATGCGGAAAACTGGAACCGCGCGGTGATCTTGATGGAGGCCGCCGAGGAGACCGAGCTGATCGGACCCCATGTCGGCCAAAGGACCCTCCTTCGACGGCTTTTCCATGCCGAAACGCCAAGGGTGTTTCCGGCCCAGCCGGTGCAATTCGGCTGCACATGTTCGGCCGAGAAGGTGCGCCAGACTATGTCGATTTATTCGGCCAAAGACGTGGCGCATATGACAACCGAAGACGGCGTTGTTACTGCCGACTGCCAATTCTGCGGCGCCCATTACGAGCTTGACCCCAAAACCCTTGGTTTTGAGGCCACGGATGCTGGATGACACCCCCCTGGCCCAAGCCCAGATCGCCCGGGTGCGTGCTGCGCTCGCCCAGGACGCAGACGCTGGGTCGTCGGACTTTGACCTAAACGGCGCAGGGCCCGAGGTGACCGCCCACTACCGCCCAGCGGCTGTCCTGGTGCCTTTGGTGCCCCGGGCGCAGGGACTTTCGGTAATACTGACCAAGCGGGCAAGCCACCTGAAACATCACCCAGGGCAGATCGCTTTCCCAGGCGGCAAAGTGGATGCAAGCGACGCTGATCCCCGCACCGCGGCCCTGCGCGAAGCCGCCGAAGAGATCGCTCTTCCCGCAGGGGCAGCGCAGGTGCTGGGCCGATTGCCCACCCACAAAACCGTCACCGCCTTCGAAATCCACCCATTTGTGGCGTTGATTGATCCGGGGTTTAAGCCCCAAGCTGCCCCGGGAGAAGTGTCCGAAGTTTTTGAAGTGCCTTTCGCCCACGTGACCAACCCGACCAAGTTCCTCATCGAAGGGCGCCGTTGGCGGGGTGCGCGGCGGGCGTACTACACTGTTCCCTTCGGCCCCTACTACATCTGGGGCGCCACGGCGCGGATGCTGCGGCTTTTCGCGGACCGGCTGGGCGCTGAGCCCAGTGCAGATTGACGCGCCCTGGCTGCGCGCGCCAGAAACACAACAAGTCTTGGCGCTTTTGACGGACGCGGGACACGGCGCTTTTGTGGTGGGCGGATGCGTTCGCGACGCAATCTTGGAGCGTCCGGTCAGTGATATCGACGTGGCAACCGACGCCCCCCCGGTACGGGTGATGGCGCTCGCAAAGGCTGCGGGCCTCAAGGCGCTCCCGACGGGAATTGACCACGGCACGATCACAGTGGTCGCAGGCAAACAAGCGTTTGAGGTAACCACCTTTCGGCGCGACGTCGCCACCGACGGACGACGCGCGGTGGTGGCTTTTGCCAGCGACATTGCAGACGACGCCCGGCGCCGGGACTTCACCATGAATGCGCTTTACGCCCAGTCAAACGGTGAGGTCGTCGACCCTCTCTGCGGGCTCAGCGACCTGCGCGCCCGACGCGTCCGATTTATCGAGGACCCGGCGCGCCGCATATCGGAAGACGCCTTGCGCATCCTGCGGTTTTTCAGGTTTCACGCGTGGTACGGGGACCCGGCCGCCGGGCTTGATACCGATGCGATAGCAGCTGTGGTAGAGGGCGCTGCTGCGGTGGAAAACCTATCGCTGGAACGCATCGGGGCCGAGGTGACGCGTCTTTTGGCCGCCCCAAACCCCGCGCCTGCCGCAGCGGCCATGGCGACCACAGGTGTGCTTCCACGGGTTCTGCCAGGGGCAGATGCCCGGGTGCTCTCGCCCCTATGCCACATCGAAAACACCGTGGAGGCGGCGCCCCATTGGCCGCGCCGCCTGGTGGCGATGGGTGCAGCGGCCCAAGCCGCCAGGAAGCTGCGCCTGTCGCGGACAGACGCACGAAAGGTGGCGCAGATTGCCGCGGCCCTTGCCCTGCCCGGGGCCGAGGCCGCCTATCGCCAGGGAGCTGCCGCCGCTCGGGATGCCGCCCTCATCCAAGGGGCAAGCCAAACGCCGCCCTGCGCCCCCAATGCCCAGACGCTGGCCGACCTCGATGATGCCGCCGTCCAGCGATTTCCCTTCACTGCCGCCGACCTGCCGCCGGGTCTCGAAGGCCCGTCCATCGGCGCGGCCCTGCGGGACGCCGAAGCCCGCTGGATCGCCAGCGGCTTTCGCGCCACCCGCGCCGACCTCTTTGAATGATGCCGCCGCTAATTACGTTTTTGGCCTTAGCGATGTTTTCGCCGGGACCGAACGTGATCATGCTCACCGCCTCGGGCGCCCGCTTCGGGGTGCGCGCCACAGGGCCCCATCTTGCGGGCGTGGTCCTGGGCGTGGGCGTGATTGGCGCGGTGTCGGGCCTGGGGATTGGCGCGCTTCTCAACAGTCGCCACGACCTGCGGCTGGCACTCCAGGTCATTGCGGCAGTTTGGATACTCTTTATGGCTTGGCAACTGGCCAGTGCCCAAAGCGCTGAAAGCGAAACCGATCCCACCGCGCATCCTATGGCGTTTCATGCGGCGGTGCTATTCCAGTGGGTCAACCCAAAGATCTGGGCCATCGCCCTTGCGGCGTCATCGGCCCATGGGGCCGGGCTACCGCCCCTAGAAGAGGCCTTGCGCATGGGCACAAACTTTTCTGCCGTCAATTTCTTCGTGTGCGTTTTCTGGACCTGCTCAGGCGCGCTTCTGGCGCTCTTGCTCGGGTCACCGCGCGCCTGGCTTGCGTTCCGCTTGACCATGGCGTTTTTTTTGGCACTTTCGGCTGCCCTGGTCTTTGTCTAAGCGCAGCCGTTGCGCCGCGGCGGCAAATTCCGTATCGCACAGCCATGGTCAGCCTGTCTGAGATACAACTCAAAGCCCGTGAATTTGTCGAAAGCGCCGCCGTGCGTAACGGCATCTTGGGGGTGATTGGGCTCAACGCTGTGATCCTAGGGCTCGACACGTCCGACACGGCCAAGGCCATAGCGGGTGGGCTTCTGGGGGTGCTCGATCAGATTTGCCTGGGCATTTTTGTGATCGAGCTTCTGCTCAAACTATTTGCCTATGGCTGGCGATTTTTCACCACCGCCTGGAACATCTTCGATTTTGTCGTTGTGGGCATTTCGCTTGCGCCCAGCGGCGGCGGGCTTTCTGTCCTGCGGGCGCTTCGCATCTTGCGGGTGTTGCGGGTCATCAGCTTTGCACCCAGCCTGCGCCGAGTCGTCGAAGGCTTCATAAGCGCGCTACCTGGCATGGCGAGCGTCTTCCTTTTGACGACGCTGATCTTCTACATCGGCGCGGTTATGGCAACAAAGCTGTTTGGGGCCAGCTTTGACGAATGGTTCGGCACCCTTGGGCGATCGGCCTATTCGCTTTTCCAGATTATGACGCTCGAGTCCTGGTCCATGGGGATCGTGCGACCGGTCATGCAGGAGTACCCCTATGCGTGGGCGTTTTTTGTACCCTTCATTCTGGTGACCACCTTTGCCGTAGTTAACCTGGTGGTCGGTCTAATCGTGAATTCTATGCAGGATGCCCATGCAAGCGACGCAAACGAGGCAACAGATGTCTACCGCGAGGAAGTCATGAACAAACTCGACGCAATTTCGGCCCGGCTTGATGCCCTGGAAAAGGGCAAAGACAGCACCTAGTCGAAGAAATCTTCGACGAAATCACCCAATTCGTCGAAGACATCCGCCAGCCAGCCCTTGCGCTTTTTCCTACTTTTTTTGGCATGCGCTGGGGACGTGTATTTTGGTTTTTTGGGCTTTTTGCGATGAGGGGTTTTCGGGCCTGATGCTTCGTACACGGGTCGGGTCTTCTTGACGCCCGGTGCTGAAAAAGCCCCGGTTTTTAGCGACTTCATATGGTTAAGTTTTGCTCCGCAGGACCGGCACGCAAGCTCGTGGTACGTAACCCCGCGCAGGTTCAAAACGGCGCGTGTTCCGCAGTAACAACAGGTGGCAATTTTGGTCAGGTCGGCCATGCTCATGATTTAATCCGACGCACCCCACCCACAACCCCTTGAGCGGTGCTGTACGCGATGCTAACTTTCGCCCATGCCCAGCGCTCGAGGCGTGGCGGCGCATTTGCAGGAGGACTTCGTTCTGAGCGAAGGCAAACTGGCCCCCCGGGCCGAAAACGCACCCCCCCTTCCGAGCATGACCCTGCTCGACTTGATTATGAATGCACTAACCGACGACAAAGCCGAGGATATTGTTTCCATAGACTTGCGCGGCAAGTCGTCCGAGGCCGACCATATGGTTGTGGCGTCAGGCCGGTCGACTCGGCAGGTAATCTCGCTTGCCGATAAGCTGACTGACCGGCTCAAACAGGGGCGCGGCATCCCGACCAAGGTCGAAGGCAAGGAAAACGGCGACTGGGTCTTGATAGACGCAGGTGACGTGATCGTGCACATCTTCCGCCCCGAAGTGCGAGAGTTCTACCAGCTCGAAAAGATGTGGCAGCCGGTGGCCACCTCGGCCTGACGCAGCTGTGCTGCGCGTGACGATCTGTGCTGTGGGCCGCGCACGGGGCGGGCCCGAAGCCGGCATATGCGCCGATTATTTGGACCGTTTTTCCAAACAGGGACGCGCCCTAGGACTGGGCCCCGCCGCCATAAAAGAGGTGGAGCCGAAGGGTCCGGGCACGCCTGTCTCCGAAGCGACGGCCTTGCGGCGCGCGCTACCGGCCGCGGCGCATGTGATCGCGCTCGACGAACGGGGACGGTTGCTAACATCCCCGGATTTTGCCGCGCAGATCGGGGCGCTGCGGGACCGCGGCTTGGGCGACCTAGCCTTTCTGATCGGTGGGGCTGACGGCCTCGACCCAACGCTCCGCGACGCCGCCGACGCCCGGCTTAGCTTCGGGCCTATGGTCTGGCCGCACATGCTGGCCCGCGCGATGATTTGCGAACAGCTTTATCGCTCTGCGACCATCCTGGCGGGCAGCCCCTACCACAGGGGATGAATCGGCCTATCTGTACCCTCCGCGGCGCTTTGGCACGGTGAACTGCCTACCGATCTAGCGTTTGCTCATGAAGTCGACATCGTCAGTGGTTTTCATAACCATTTTCACAAAAACCCCTTGAAGCCGGAGGGGATCGACAGAAGTCTACGGCTATGGGTAACCCGGCACCTTGGGGAGGTGCCCGACATAAGGAAGAGAGACTGATGCCGTCCTTTTCGAGCAGCCTAGAACAAGCCATTCATGCGGCGCTGGCCTTTGCCAATGCGCGCCGACACGAACTGGCAACCCTAGAGCATCTCTTGCTGGCCCTGGTGGATGAAGACGACGCTTCGCGGGTCATGAAAGCCTGTGAGGTGGACCTCGACGCCCTGCGCAGCACGCTGATCAATTTTCTGGACACCGAGCTAGATAGTTTGGTGGCCGACCACGAAGGGTCCGAGGCGGCACCGACCACCGCCTTTCAACGTGTGATCCAACGGGCGGCAATCCATGTGCAAAGCTCGGGCCGAAACGAGGTAACCGGCGCAAACGTCCTGGTTGCGATCTTCGCGGAACGGGAAAGCCATGCCGCCTACTTCCTGCAAGAGCAGGATATGACGCGCTACGATGCGGTTAATTTCATCAGCCATGGGGTCGCCAAAAACCCTGCGTACGGTGAAAGCCGCCCGGTCACCGGATCTGACGAGAGCGAAGAAACCACGTTTGAGGCGTCTAACGGTGACGGCAAAGAAGAAACTGCGCTGCAGAAGTATTGCGTGGACTTGAATGCTAAGGCCGAAGAGGGCGAGATCGATCCCTTGATAGGGCGCGACCACGAGGTGGAACGCTGCATCCAAGTGCTCTGCCGCCGACGCAAAAACAACCCGATCCTAGTGGGCGACCCCGGGGTCGGCAAAACCGCCAGTGCCGAAGGTCTGGCCGCCAAAATTGTGGCGGGCGAAACGCCCGAGATATTGGCGGGCGCCACGATTTACAGCCTGGATATGGGCGCGCTTTTGGCGGGTACCCGCTACCGGGGCGACTTTGAAGAGCGGCTCAAGGCTGTGGTGACGGAACTGGAAGAACACCCCGACGCGGTGCTCTTTATCGACGAAATTCACACGGTGATCGGCGCTGGTGCGACAAGCGGCGGGGCGATGGATGCCTCGAACCTGCTTAAGCCCGCGTTGCAGGGTGGCAAGCTGCGCTGCATGGGGTCGACCACGTACAAGGAATATCGTCAGCACTTTGAAAAGGACCGCGCGCTGAGCCGCCGGTTCCAGAAGATCGACGTCACCGAGCCGTCGGTCGATGACTCGGTCAAGATCCTCAAGGGTCTCAAGCCCTATTTCGAAGAGCATCACGACATCAAAT
>JBCCMR010000060.1:0-11998 GCA_039026255.1 Pseudomonadota bacterium | reverse complement strand
GCATCTGACCGCTCATTCCCACTCGATCGTGCCCGGCGGCTTTGAGGTGATGTCGTAGGTCACGCGGTTGATGCCCGCGACCTCGTTGATAAGCCGCGTCGCTGTTTCGCTTAGGAAATCATGGCTGAACGGGTAATAATCCGCGGTCATCCCATCGACCGAGGTGACAGCACGCAGCGCGCAGGCAAAGTCATAGGTGCGCCCATCGCCCATGACGCCCACCGTGCGCACGGGCAGGATCGCCACGAAGGCCTGCCAGATCTCATCGTAAAGCCCGTGCTTGCGAATCTGGTCGATATAGACGGCGTCCGCCTCCCGCAGGATGGCGAGCTTGTCACGCGTGATCTCTCCTGGGCAGCGGATGGCGAGGCCGGGCCCAGGGAAGGGATGGCGCCCGATAAAGGCATCGGGCAGCCCCAATTCACGCCCCAGCGCGCGCACCTCGTCCTTGAAAAGCTCGCGCAGCGGCTCGACAAGCTTGAGCCCCATCTTTTCAGGCAGACCGCCCACAGTGTGGTGGCTCTTGATCGTCACCGATGGCCCGCCAGAGAATGAGACGGATTCGATGACATCGGGATAGAGCGTGCCCTGGGCCAGAAACTTCGCACCGCCGATCTTGGCTGCGTGCTTTTCGAACACGTCGATGAAGAGCCGTCCGATCGTCTTGCGCTTGTCCTCCGGGTCGGTGACTCCGCTAAGCTCGCCTAGAAAGAGGTCGGTCTCGTCCGCATGGATCAACGGGATATTGTAATGATCGCGGAAGAGCCCGACGACTTCGTCCGCCTCGCCCGCGCGCATCATTCCGGTATCGACGAAGACGCAGGTCAGCTGGTCGCCGATGGCCTCATGGATCAGGACCGCCGCGACGGAGCTGTCGACCCCGCCCGAAAGCCCGCAGATCACCGGCGCGTCGCCAACCTGGGCGCGGATGGCCGCGATGGCCTGGTCGCGGTAGGCGCCCATGGTCCAGTCCCCGGTGAAACCCGCCAGGCGTACGAAGTTATCGTAGAGCTTGGCACCTTTCGGGGTGTGGTGGACCTCCGGGTGGAACTGCACCGCAAAGAAGCGGCGCGCGGGGTCGGCGGTCACCGCAAACGGCGCGTTCGGAGAGGTTCCGAAGACCTCGAACCCCGGGGCGATGCGGCTCACGTGGTCGCCGTGGCTCATCCAGACTTGTTCGCGCCCTGTGTCGAACCACCCGGCCAAAAGCGGGCTTTCGCCCTGGGGCTCCACAAAGGCGCGGCCGAATTCGGCGGTGCCGTGGCCGCGGGTGACCTCGCCGCCGAGCATCTGCATCATGACCTGCTGGCCGTAGCAAATGCCCAAAACGGGCACGCCGCGGTCAAAGACCGCCCTAGGCGGCCGCGGTGAGCTGTCGTCGATGACGCTTGCTGGCCCGCCGGAAAGGATGATCGCCCGAGGGTCAAACGCGTCCAGAAAGGCCGCGTCTACGCGCTGAAACGGGTGGATTTCACAGTAGACTGAAAGCTCTCGCAGGCGGCGCGCGATCAGCTGGGTGACCTGGCTGCCGAAGTCGATGATCAGAAGTCGCTGGTGGCTCTGCATGGGTGCCGCTTACTGGCGCTCGGGTCCCAGCGCAAGGGCTGCGGTGCGGCCTGGGCGGACACCCGCATCAGCCCGCGGGTGTGAGCCCCGTCTCTGCAAGAAAGTCGCGGATCACCTGGGCTGTCGCCTCGGGCGCGTCGACCACGCTGATGTGGGACGTGGGCAGCGCGCGAAACTGCCCGCGTGGCAGCGCCTGCGCCGCCACCTGCGCCTCTGCAGCGGGGTAGCCTGTGTCCCGTTCGCCCGCAAGGATGAGCGCCGGGGGCGCCAGGCCCCCCAGGCGGGGGGCAAGCGGGTCGGTGTGCAACAGCACCGATCGCACCGCGGCGCCCAAGGCCGCGCCCGGCGCACGGCGCAGCATCGCATGGAATTGGTCGTGGTAAACCGGCGCTGCGGGCAGGGTCTCCGGCAGAAAGAACGCTTTGGAAATGCCGTCCCGGAAAAAGCGAAAGCCGGTCAGCCAGCGGGCGCCGAAGGCGATAAATCGGGTTAAAGCGCGCGGGCCATCATTGCCGATGCCTAAGGGCGTGTTCAGCATCAGCACCGCCGCCGCACGATCCGGATGACGCAAGCCAAATTCGGCGGCCACAAGTCCGCCCCAGCTGGTGCCGCCGACGATGGCGCGGGTCAGGCCGCAAGCGTCAAGGACTTGGGCAAGGGACGCGGCACAGTCGCCCATGGAAAAGGGCCGCGCGACACCCAGGCTTTGCCCGTGGCCAGGTCCGTCCACACAAATGACCCGTAGGTCGTCGCTCAGGTGTGGCAGTATAGCGTCATAGATGTGGCGGTCGGTAAATATGGATGGCCAAAGCACCAAAGCCAGCCCGCCGCGTCCGCGGTGCGGGTCTTGGACAGCGATCGGCCCAAGGTCTGTTTCAACCATATGGTCGGGGTCTGGGGGGCGGTAGGTGTGGTTTGCCATGGGGCGCCTTCAAGAAGTAAGCAACGCTTACATACCCTGGTGGTGGGCAAAAGTAAACAGCGCTTACATCCCGGTACACGGGGTAGGATCACCCGCCGTGGCCAGCTGCCTTGAGCGCAGGGCGCACCCGGTTTTTCATAACTGCATCGGTGATAGGCCCCGCAGCGCGCATGATCACCGTACCCTCACCGGTGACCAAAAACGTCTCTGGCACCCCGTAGACACCCCATTCGATAGCCGTACGCCCGTCCACAGACCCAACCGCCACATAGGGGTTGCCGAGTTCGTCGAGAAACGCGCGCGCGTTGGGGTCCGGGTCTTTATAGTTCAACCCGACGATCCGCAGCCCTTCGTTTGCCAGGGCTTCGAGGTTCGGATGCTCCACCCGGCAGGGGCCGCACCAACTGGCCCAAAAGTTCACCAGCGTCAGCTCACCGGTGCGCAAAAGCGCGTCGGTCACCGGCGGCAGGCCGTCTATAGACACTGCCGCCATAGGCGGCGCAGGCTCCCCCACAAATTGCGATGGCAGCTCGTTCGAGGTGCCCAGCACAAGCGGCGTCCCGAGGGTCAAAAGAACAGCCACTGCGCCTGCGGGAATCAGCGCCACCCAGGGCGATATCCGCCGCGAGGTAACTCCGCTCCGGTCGCTGTGGGTTTCGGTTTCGTTGGTCATCGTCCCTCCAGCGCGTCGAGCTTGGCCTTCGCCCGGCGGGCCTGCCACCAGGTCATCGAGATAAGCCCCACCAGAATGGCCAGGCCCACCCCATAGGCGGCGATCACGTCTCCAGCGTAGGGGCCCAAATCCGGCAACATCATGCGTACCTCGCCTGGCGGGCGATCAGCGCCTCGGCCCGGCGCAGGCGGATCAGCATGCGCGTTCGCACCAGCACCAGCACTACAAAAAGCAGAACAAACCCGGCCATGCAGATCACCAGCGGCTGCCAAAATACGTCCGCTATATTGGTTTCTTTGTCGAGCGACAGGGACGCCGGTTGATGCAGCCCCTGGTTCCAAAGGTTGACCGCGTACCGCGACAATAGTGCAAAGATTGACCCGACCATGCAAAGGAGTGTTGTCAAATCAGCGGCGGTTTCCGTGTCTTCCACCGCCTGCCAAAGCGCAGCGTAACCCAGATAAAAGACGAAGAGGATCATGAAACTGGTCAGGCGTGGGTCCCAGGCCCAATAGGTGCCCCACATGGGCTTGCCCCAGATCGCCCCGGTTGCCAGCGCGATCACGGTCATGGCGATGCCCACAGGCGCGGCAGCGCGGGCGGCGAGCGCGCTCACGTGGTGGCGCCGAATGAACCAGATCAGGCTCGCCACAAGCATCATGAGCCAGGCGTTGATGGCCACAAAGGCCGCGGGCACGTGCAGGTAGATGATCTTGACCGTAGACCCCTGGCGCACGTCGTCAGGGGTCAGGAAAAACCCCCAGATAAGCCCGACCGCAAGAGTCAGAGCGCTGACCACGGTCAGCACCGGCAAAACGCGGCCCGTGGCGGCCATAAAGCGGGTCGGATTGGCGAGGTCCCAGAGCGACATGAGCTTCAGATAGTGGAAAAAAAGCCTACCGCCAATGGGCCGGCGCGGGCGCAGTGTCACAGCGCACCCCGGCCCTGCGTCTGCCTTTAGCCCTCAGCGCAAATTGGCGCGCAGGGCCGCGGCTGCGGCAGGTGGGATCAGCGCCAACGCCAGCGCCGTGATCCCGGCGCAAAGAAGCGCAGGCGCTGCCGGATCGGCAAACCCACCTACCGCGCGCGTTACCGCCTGGGCGCCGAAAATGAGCGTCGGTATATAAAGTGGCATCACAAGCAGCGACAAGAGCAACCCGCCGCGTTTGAGCCCCACCGTGATCGCAGCGCCAAAGGCGCCGATCACCGATAGCCCTAGCGTGCCCACCGCGAGCGTGGCGATGAGCCAGCCATACCCCGCCGCCGCTAACCCCAGCATGTACCCCAAAAGCGGCGCCAAACCGGTCAGCGGCAACCCCGTCGTCAACCAATGGGCCAGGGCCTTAACGGCTACGATTCCGGTAAGCGGTAGGGGCGCTGTGGCCAGCGCCGAAAGCGTGCCGTCCTCGTAGTCCACCTGGAACAGCCGTTCGAGCGACAAAAGACACGCCAAAAGCGCACCGATCCACAGGATACCCGGCGCAATGCGCGCGAGTGTCACCCGGTCGGGCCCTACACCGAAGGGGACTAAGAGCACCAGTATCAAAAAGAAGGCGAGCGCGAGCCCCGCTCCGCCGCCCGACCTCACCGCCAGACGTATGTCGCGCAGCAATAGCGCGATCACGCCAAAAAAGGGTCTTCGGCCCCGGTTTGGGCGCTTGTGTCCGGTGTGGCGGCAAAGCGAGACACGTCAACGCGTGGTCCTGGCACGGCGATATCCGCATGAGTCGCGATAAGCGCGGCACCGCCTAAGCGCAAATGATCCATGACCGCATCGGCCCAAAGCGCAATACGCGCGGTATCCAGTGCCGTCGTCGGCTCATCCATCAGCCAAAGCGGGCGGCCAGAAATGAGCAGCCGCGCCAGTCCAAGGCGCCGCCGTTGCCCGGCAGACAGGTCTCCCGCGAGGCGGTCTAGGAGGGGCCTCAGATCAAACCTTTCGGCGGCCGGACGCCAGTCGCCAGTGCCATATATCGCCGCCCAAAAAGCCAGGTTTTCGGCGCAGGTCAGTTGGGATTTCACTGCGTCGGAGTGGCCGCAAAAGACCGCCTGCTCCCCGCCGCCTTGGATTTGCCCGCGGGCCGTAGGACTTAGCCCAGCAACGGTTCGCAAAAGCGTGGTCTTGCCGGACCCGTTTGGCCCCACCAGAACAGCCGCCTGGCCCGCACCCAGGGTCAGCGTCACCCCCGCAAGCACCACACGGCGCCCCCGGCGGCAGGCCAGATCGCGGATATTCAGGCGCAGTTCCATAGCCTGCGCCATACCTGGTTGGCATTGGATAGGGAAGCGGTGCGCGCGCCCGCCCGAAAGCAAAAGCCCCGGCGCGGTCGCGGGGACCGGCCGGGGCCGCTGGCCTATGGGTGGGCGGGGTTACTCGGCGGGGATGTGGGCCGAGCCATGGCGTTGCCCAAAGGCGCGCGCCAGGGCGCGACCCAGGCGGGCAAGGCTTTCGTGGACCGCCAGGGACCGCAGGCGCGCGCCCCGCTGTAGGGCGATGTCGATGGTCTTTTGGTTAAGTTCCTGTGTCATTGATTTGCCTCCGATAGGGGTGTGTCTTGTGTTGAGCTGAAATTTATCGCGGTATTTTCCTGTGACAAACGAGATCGGTTAGGCTATCAGATAAGCTCTGCTTAACTGAATTCGCTCGCCTATGGCCACCCGCTTGCCGCCTCTGACTGCCCTGCGCGCCTTTGACGCCGCCGCGCGGCATCTGTCTTTTAGCGATGCCGCGGCTGAGCTCTCGGTCACGCCCGCCGCCCTGAGCCAGCAGATCAAATCCCTTGAAGCGCACCTGGGTGCCGAGGTCTTTCGCCGCCTCAACCGGCGCGTCGAACTGACCGAGGCGGGCGAGGCGCTTGCCCCCGGCATTGGCGGCGGTTTTCAAGCCCTGCGCGAAGCCTGGAGCGCAGCCCTGCGCCGGGTGCAGTCAAACAGCCTGACCGTCACCGCCGGGCCGGTCTTTTTGGCCAACTACCTTGCGCCGCGCATGGGGTCGTTTGTGTTGGCCCACCCGGAGGTAGAGCTTCGCTTCACGGCAAGCCTGCGCACGCTTTCCTTTGATCGCGACGGCATCGACCTGGCCGTGCGCTTCGGCCCGGGCTCAGACGCGGGCTATTTTTCGGAAGTCATCTTCGAGGACTGGGCCACGCCCATGTGTGCCCCCGAAGCCGCCGGAGGTCTGCGCCACCCGCGTGACTTGCGCGACCGCACAGTGATCGACCAGGATTCGGGCCCCACGCTTATGGCGTTTGAACGCTGGGACACCTGGTGCGCCGCCGTAGGTATCCCAGTGCCACCCAGCCACGGACCTGCCTTTAGTGCCCCAGACGGCGCGCTAAGCTTTGCGGCCGGTGGCGGCGGGGTCGTGCTGGGCCGGGTGTCGCTTGCCGATCCGCTTTTGACTGCCGGACGCCTGGTGATGCCGTTTGCCCAGACCATCCGGCGCGGTCTGCGCTACCGGATTGTGTGTCCGAAAGGGTTTGAGACCAGCGCCAACGCCCGCCTCTTTCGCACTTGGATTCGCGAAGAAATCGCGCTCTTGTCGCGCTGGGAGACAGATCGCATCTTCGTGTAAGTGGCGCCGGGCGCCGGATCAGATCGTTGACAGCTTGCTGCACCTCGCGCTAGCAAAATATACAGACCGAAGTCATTCTAAAACTCCGATATCCGCCGCGGTTCCCGACATGCGCGCGGCCAGCGAAAGCACATTACTATGACCAATCCAGCGAATTTCGACGTCGTGGTCACCGGCCAAAATAATTCGTTCAACAAGTTTGAGTCCATCTTCGGGGGCGCCATGCTAAATGCCACCCGGGCCAGCAATCCGAGCTCTGAGTTTGTCCTGGACGGGGGCGATCTGATCATCCGGGAGATCTTCACGGGTCGTGAGGTCGCCCGGTTCGAGGGATCGAACCTTTCGGTGGACAGCATGGGCGCGCCCATGGGGACCGTGACTTCGGTGGCGTTTTTCAATTTTGTGGGCAACACGACGTACACGGCGGCCTGGTTCAACGGGGCCGACATCGCAGTGCTCGCCGACGCGTCCGACGAGAGCTTCTTCAACACCAGCCCCAGCAATGCGCCCGAATGGTTTGATGCGCTGCATGACGGGGTGCGCTGGCTCCAGACCGGCACAGATTCAACGGACCTCTTTTGGTCTTATGCGCCCGACGACGTGATCCTGGCGCGACGCGGCAATGACACTGTGGAATACGCGGGCAGCGCCCGGCGCATCGACGGGGGCGGGGGCAACAAAGATACGCTCGACTTCTTCCGCTACGATTTTGGCGTGACGGTCGATTTGGTCACGGGCGTGATCATTGACGGGGCCAGCACCACCGTTGTGCGCAATTTTGAGCGTATTTTCGGCTCCAAATTCGATGACACCCTGACCGTCGGGGACGAAAGCTTCCGGCAAAAAGTCCTGGCAGGCGAAGGCAACGATACCGTGACGGGCGGTGACGGCGTCGGGCTTTTCGGCGAAGACGGGGAAGACACGCTCACGATCACAGGTGATGGGGGCCTTGCCCGGGGCGGGAAGGGCCGCGACGTCATCGTCAGCGAAGGTGACAACGTCGTGCGCGGCGACGGGGGGCGCGACCGGATTGAGATCAAAGGCGGCAACAACACCATCTATGGCGGCGCCCAGAAGGACGAGTTCATCTTCGACACCGGGGTGGGCGTGGCGCCTGACGTGCACGTCATCGAAGACTACGAATTCGGCGAAAAGGTCTTCTTCCGGATCAACTCGGGCTCGATTGATGTCGCCCAAGACGGTAACGACGTGCGCATCACCGCCAACGGCGAAAACGGCAACGTCGTTGTGATTTTGCGCGACACGCCGCTAGTGCCGGGTTTGGACCTGCTTTTCGACTTCCTCTGACGGGCCACGCTTTACGCCCGCGCCGAACCGGGTAAATGTCGTTTGTCGCCCGCAAGCGGCGGAAACGGCGGCGGCGCGGGCGGCGGATAGGGTACACCCTCGCCCCACCGGGCGCCCGTGTCCGGCCCCGCAGACCCAAGACATCGACCCAGGCCCCAGGCTGGGCTCAACCGCCCGCCATCCGCCACGACCGGAGACGCCCATGGACACAGCAGCCCCCCGCCGCCGCGCCCGAGGTGCCGGTGGCGGCGCCGCCCGCCGCGCCGAACGCACTGCTGTGCGCATCGAGACCGCCCGCTACATCGAGCGCAACATCCCCAACTTCGAGGTGTTGACCGAAGAGGCAATGGAGGTGATCGAGACCAACGCCGAAACCGTGCTGGCCGAAATCGGCGTGAACTTCCCTGACAACCCGGCAGCCCTGGCCCGGTGGCGTGACGCAGGGGCCGATGTGGATGGCGAACGGGTCCGCATCCCCCGCGGCCTGGCGCGCAGGCTGATTTCCACCGCCCCGCAGGAATATACCCAGCACGCCCGCAACGACGCCAAAAGCGTGCGCGTGGGCGGCAATTCGCTTGTCTTTGCTCCGGTTTATGGCCCGCCATTTGTGCGCGACCTGGCGGGCGGGCGCCGCTACGCCACGATCGCCGACTTCCAGAAGATGGTGAAGCTGATCTACATGTCGAAGTGGGTGCACCATTCCGGCGGGACAGTACTGGAGCCGACGGACATCCCCGTAAACAAGCGCCATTTGGATATGCTCTATGCCCACATGACGCTGAGCGACAAACCCTACATGGGCTCTGTCACCGCGCCGGAGCGGGCCGCCGACAGCGTGGCCATGTCCGATATCCTTTTCGGTGGCCTTGATGGCCGCACGGTCATGACGAGCCTGATCAACATCAACTCGCCCCTGACGTTCGACGACATTATGATGGGCGCCATGGAGGTCTACGCCCAGGCCAACCAAGCCTGCATCGTGTCGCCCTTTATCGTGGGCGGCGCCATGGCACCGGTCAGTGTGGCGGGCACACTCACTCAGGTTCTGGCAGAGGCCCTGGCTGGTGTCGCCTATAACCAGCTCTGCAAACCCGGTGCGCCCGTGATCTTCGGGGCCTTTGTGACGTCGATTGACATGAACTCGGGCGCGCCCACATTCGGCACGCCTGAGGCGTCAAAGATCCTTTGGGGCGCGGGTCAGTTAGCCCGTCGCTACGGTCTACCCTTCCGGTCGGGCGGGGCGCTTTGCGGGTCAAAGCTGCCGGATGCCCAGGCGGCTTATGAGACGTCAAACACCCTAAACGCCGCGCTTCTTGGGGGTGTGAATTTCTGCCTTCACGCGGCCGGCTGGCTGGAAGGCGGGCTTGTCACCAGCCTTGAGAAGTTTGTCATGGATGCCGATCAGTTGGGCGTGCTCCACTCCATGGCCGCAGGTGTAGACATGTCCGAGGACGCCCAGGCCATGGGTGCCATCGAAGAGGTGGGCCCGGGCGGGCATTACCTTGGCTGTGCACACACCCAGGCCAATTTCCAGACCGCTTTCTGGAAATCGGGGGTGCTCGATTACAAACCTTTTGAGACCTGGAACGACGAGGGTGCCCGCGACACCATGCAGCTTGCTGCCGAAAAGGTGGAGCGGATGCTGGCCGAATACCAGCAGCCCCCCATCGACCCGTCCGTGGACGAAGCGCTGAAAGACTTCATGGCGCGGCGCAAAGCCGAGGAACCCGACGCCTTCGGCTGACCGCTCGGCGACCGGCGCAGACCCAGGCACAGATCAGCTGAAACCGGCAAACGCAGGGCACACGTAAGCGCAAAGACACCGGGGCCAATGCCTGGGCGCAGGCGGGCATTTGGGCGTGCGCCCGGGTCCATGAACGGCCGCGGGGGCTTGAACTTAAGCCGGGGCGTGGCCAGATCGGGCCCGTTAGGACATGGACCTTCGGACACGGGCCTGCGTACACGTGCCTGTTGTCCTGCGCCGACCAGTGCGCATAGGCGCGGGCGCATACACCCGCGACCCCGGACCCAAACACCCGCGCCGCGCCAGTTGACCGCGCGCTCTTTACGCCCCTAGGCTGATCGGGAAGAACGAAAGGGTGCGGACCATGGGCGACCGCCTTGCGGGAAAAAGGGCGCTGGTGACGGCGGCGGGGCAGGGCATTGGCCGCGCTTCAGTTTTGGCCATGGCCGCCGAGGGCGCTTCCGTTTTGGCCACAGACCGGGACGGCAGCCTTTTGGACAACCTGCCTGAGGGTGTTGAAACCGCGGTCCTTGACGTGACCGACAGCGCCGCAGTGGCCCGCGCGGTGCCCGAAGTGGGCGCCGATATTCTCTTTAACTGCGCCGGGATGGTGCACCATGGCTCTGTCCTTGATGCCAGCGACGCCGACTGGGACGCGGCTATGGGGCTCAACGCCTGGGCCATGTTTGCCACCATCCGCGCGGCGCTACCGGGGATGCTCGACCGCGGGCGCGGGTCGATCGTCAATATGTCCTCGGCCGTCAGCAGCGTCCTTGGCGCCGCCGACCGCTGCGTCTACGGCGCCAGCAAGGCCGCGGTGATCGGGCTCACGAAATCAGTGGCCAAGGATTTTGTCACCCGAGGCATCCGCTGCAATGCCATCTGTCCGGGGACCGTCGAAAGCCCAAGCTGGCACGATCGGGTGGCGGCGCTTGGGGCGCGCATGGGCTCCGTCGCGGCCGCCCGCGACGCCTTCGTGGCCCGCCAGCCCATGGGCCGTATCGCCCAGGCCGAAGAAATTGCCGCCCTCGTGGTCTATCTTGCCAGCGACGAAAGCGCCTTCGTCACCGGTCAGGCCATGGTCATCGACGGCGGCTGGTCCAGTTGAACCTAAGGGGGTAAGACCATGAAACTATTACGCTATGGCCCGGTGGACGAGGAAAAGCCCGGGCTCTTGGACGACGGCGGCACGATCCGTGACCTGTCGGCCCATGTGGCTGATTTCACCGGCGCCACGCTCGGCGACGCAACGCTTGACGCGCTGCGCGCGCTTGACCCGGCGACCTTGCCCGCGGTGGACGGCACCCCGCGCATCGGCGCCTGCGTGGCGGGGATCGGCAAATTCATGTGCATCGGGCTCAACTACAGCGACCACGCCGCCGAAACCGGCGCGTCGATCCCGGACCACCCGATCCTTTTCATGAAAGCCACTAGCGCTGTTGGCGGCGCTTTCGATCCGATCCTTATGCCGCGCGGGTCTGAACGCACCGACTGGGAGGTGGAACTGGGCGTCGTGATCGGTACCCGGGCCAAATACGTCACCGCCGAGACCGCGCTCGACCACGTGGCGGGCTACTGCATCGTCAACGATGTTTCGGAACGGGAACTGCAAGCAAAGCGGTCAGGCCAGTGGACCAAGGGCAAAAGCTGCGACACCTTCGGCCCCACGGGACCCTGGCTTGTGACCCGCGACGCGGTGGCCGACCCCCAGGACCTGGCCATGGAGCTTGACGTCAACGGGGAGCCGCGCCAGCGGGGCAACACTTCGACGATGATTTTCCCGGTGGCCGAGATCATCGCCCACCTGTCGGAGCTCTTTACCCTGCATCCTGGGGATGTGATCGCGACCGGCACGCCGCCGGGGGTGGGGCTAGGCATGAAGCCCCCGGTGTTTTTGAAAGAGGGCGACGAGGTGCGCACGCGTATCGAGGGTCTGGGCGAACAGGTGCAAAAGGTCGCCCGGGACGCCTGATCCGTCGGCCGCCGGGGCCGGGCGCAATCGCGTTGGATGCCCCTCGCCTGGCTCCTACGCCCTAAGCTCGTTGCCGCTTGCGCATGACCCGCGCCTGGTCGCTAGCGGGTGGTTTCGGTCAGGCGGCGGCGTACATAGTTATCGACCTCGCCGATCATCATCTCCATATGGTCGCCTTCAAAGAAGTGACCTGCCCCGTCGAGCACGGTGTGGGTGATCGTGATGCCCTTTTGCTCGTG
>JBCCMR010000059.1:0-12017 GCA_039026255.1 Pseudomonadota bacterium | reverse complement strand
TGTTGATGGCCAGCGCTACGCGCCCCACGGTGCCCGCGGTCAGTTGGCCCAGGATATGCTCGACCCCAGGGGTGATGCCCCGATGCGCTTCCACCAAAAGAACGGTGATGTCAGCGTCCGCCGCACCCGCCCAGGCGGCGGCCACCATCGCGCGGTCGAGATTGCGGCGGGTGCGGAAGAGCCCGGGCGTATCCACAAACACCAACTGCGCCGCCCCCGAAAGCGCGATGCCGCGAATGCGCGCGCGGGTGGTCTGCACCTTGTGGGTGACAATCGAAACTTTGGCACCGACGATCCGGTTCATAAGCGTGGACTTGCCCGCGTTAGGTTCGCCGATCAGCGCCACAAACCCGCAGCGGGTCAGGGCGGCTTGATCGGGGTCTGGCGCGTTGCTATCCGTCATCGCTTAGCCCTTTCAAAAGCGCGACCGCCGCAGCCTGTTGGGCGTTGCGCTTGCTTTCCGCTTCGCCCGTGGCGCGGTGGCCGTCGGCGAGGCGCGCTTCAATTCGAAAGACCGGCGCGTGGTCCGGTCCCTCGCGCCCCACTTCGATATAGCGCGGCGGGGCCATACCGCGGGCCTGCGCCCATTCCTGAAGCGCGGTCTTGGCGTCGCGGGCGTCGTCCTTGGCCGCATCAATGCGCACGGCCCAAAGCCGCATCACCAAGTCGCGCGCCACCTCGAAGCCCGCGTCCCGGTAGACGGCGGCGATCACCGCTTCCATGGCGTCCGCCAGGATCGCCTGTTTGCGGCGCCCGCCGGAGCTTTGCTCGGACCGCCCCATCTTCAGGGCAGAGCCCAGGTCGATGTCCCGCGCCACCGCGGCGCAGCTTTCCTTGCGTACCAGTGCATTAAAGCGCGGCGCCAGGGTGCCTTCGGCGGCGTCGGGATCCCGGTCTGATATGGCTTCAGCGATCACTAGCCCCAGCACCCGGTCGCCCAGAAACTCCAACCGTTGGTTATCAGACCGCGTGCCCGACGAAAGCGACGCATGGGTCACCGCCTCAACCAAGAATTCGGGACATGCAAACTGATGGCCGAGGCGCTCTTCCAGCGCTTTAAGGTCCGCAGATAATTTCAAGGCCACTGCTCGCTAACGGCCAGGGTCAGCGTGACCCAAGGGACGCGGCTACCCACGTCAGTCGAGTTTCTTGAAAAAACGGTCTCCGCGCCAGGTCCAGAACGCAAGGATAGACCGCCCAGCGGACGAAAACATAACCCGGTCCGCGCGGCCGATCAAATAAGACGCCGGCACCATGCCAAGTCCGGCAGGCTGACGAAATCGCGAATCGGTTGAATTGTCCCGGTTGTCGCCCATGAAAAAGTACTGCCCGGCGGGCACCGTGAAGATCGCCGTGTTGTCAGCCGGGCGCGGCGCGATATCGAGTGTCGCATAGGTTGCCCCGCCGGGCAGCGTTTCCAAGAATATGTCCTTTTCGCACACCGCCCCGGTGCCCACCGTGCCTTTGCATTCGGGCAGCGATCCTATGGGGCCCTGGGGTTCGCGTATTTCGGTGAAGGTGCCTGCGGGCTGGCGGGTCACCGGCTCACCGTTGATGCTGATCTGGCCGTCGCGGATCTGCACCCGGTCCCCGGGCACACCGATGAGCCGCTTGATGAAGTCCACCTCGGACACCGGATGCTTGAAGACGATGATGTCGCCGCGCTCCGGCTCTCCGGCCAAAAGGCGGCTTTCGGCGTCCTTGGCAAAGCCGCAGAAGTCGATGCCGCGGATCGTCGGGCAGGAGGCCCAGGAATACCCGTAGGCGTATTTGTTCACAAAAAGGAAGTCGCCGATCAAAAGCGTGGACTTCATCGACCCCGACGGGATCCAGAACGGTTGGAACAGGAGCGTGCGGATAATCCCCGCCAAAAGAAGCGCCCAGAAAACGGTCTTGATCGTCTCGACCAGACTGTCGCTGAAGGATTTCTTTGCCGCCATGGTCGCGCGCCCTGAATTGTCGTGGATTGCTTTGGGGCGCGATATGCCTGCGCCCCGAGGGCGCGTCAACTGTGCGGGGTGGCGCGGTCGTTTGCGATGGGCGATGCCTCAATGACCACAAATGCCTGGGCCCAGGGGTGGTCGTCGGTCAGGCTGACGTGGACCGTGGCCGTGTAGCCTTCGGGAGTAAGCTCGCGAAGGCGCTCGGCAGCCCAGCCGGTCAAGTCCATCACAGGCTGTCCCGTGCGCAGGTTGCGCACGCTCATGTCCTTCCAAGCGATGCCCATGCGCAGCCCCGTGCCGAGTGCCTTGGAGCACGCCTCTTTGGCGGCCCAGCGTTTGGCGTAGGTGCCCACCGTATCGCGGCGCCGTTCGGCCTTGGACTGTTCAATGTCGGTAAAGACCCGGTTACGGAAGCGGTCGCCGAACCGTTCGAGCGTCCTGGCAATGCGGTCGATGTTTGCCAGGTCTGTGCCGATGCCGATGATCATGGCAGCCGGGCCGTCAAAAGCTTCAGGCTCGCAGCCCCGAAAAAGACGGCGAAGGCGCCTTCGAATCCGCGCTTGGCGCGGCTGTAGGCGGCGGTTATCTGGGCCGACGAAAAAAGCACGGCGTATGTGGGGAAGATCAGTAAAGATCCGGCGTAGAAGGCGCAGAAATACCAGCCCAGATCGCCCGGAGTGGCCGTGGTCGGCGCGGCCAGGGCATAGATCGACCCCCAACTGAGAATGGCCTTCGGGTTGGTCAAATGGAGCGCCGCGCCCTTGGCAAAAAGTGCCCTGTGCCCGCCAGCAAACGGTGTTCCCTGGCCTACGCCGGTGGTTTGCATGGCTGACCGCGCGGCCCTAATCGCCAGGTAAAGCAGGTATGCCGCCCCCGCATAGCGTAGCGTTTCAAAAAGCCATGCATGGGCGATCATGACGGCCGATAGGCCCGCAGCTGCGGCAATGCCCCAGACCGCGCTGCCCGCAAGGACGCCCAGGGCCAACGCGAGCGCCGCCGGTCGCCCCCTTTCCATCGCGGTCCCGGCAATGGCAAGTGTCGCCGGGCCAGGGCTGCCACCGGCCACAAGCCACCCGATCCAAAGCAAGAAAAGTTCCCATGTCATTGAGCATGTCCCCTTGTCTTTCCGGTGTACGCCGCAAACCCTGGGCGAGAAAGGGGGCAGTCGTCTGGCGCAGTACCGCCGCCAGCCGCGCGTTAATCGCTTATCTGGCGGTCAAAGAGTTCCATGTCGCACCCGTCACCGCGCCCGCCGGATTGTATCGACGCTTTCAGGTGTAAGTCATTTGCTAAAGAGCTAGCGCAACTCCGGCAAGTAAACTCCCGAGCAGACCGACCGTCGTTGCATCCCGCGCTGCGCACCGATCGGAGTTCCAATAGCCCTTGGGCGTAGTAGCCCTGCCAAGGGGTGGCCAACCGGGCGCCAAGCTTTCAATTGCGTCAGAGCACGTCGCCGCCCAGATCTTTAACTGCGTAGATCACGTCGCCTTTGCAGGCTTGTCCACAAAGACGATCTCATCTTGCAGGTCGGCTGCGGTGGGGCAGCGTTCGGGTCCGAACCCGAAGGCGCCCATGGTGGACACCAGAAAAGCAGCGGCGATCATCGCCCGGCGCGCGCCTCGTCCATAAGAACCCGCATGCGCAGGATCGCGGTTTCCAGGCCGCTGAAGATCGCTTCGCCAATGAGGAAGTGGCCGATGTTAAGTTCGCGCACCTGCGGCAGCGCGGCAATCGGCTTGACGCAGTCGTAGGTCAGCCCGTGGCCGGCGTGTACCTCTAACCCCAGGTCAAAGGCAAAGGCGGCCATATCGGTGAGCCGCGCCAGTTCGGCGTCGCGGTCGGCGGTGCGCCCTTCGGCGTGGGCGTCGCAATAGGCGCCGGTGTGCAGTTCGATGACCGGCGCGCCGATCCGGTGGGCGGCCTCGATCTGGGCGCGGTCAGCGGCGATAAAGATCGACACCCGGCAGCCCGCGTCCCGCAGGGGTGCGATAAAGTGGGCCAGGCGGTTTTCGTCGCGCGCCACCTCAAGCCCGCCTTCGGTTGTCCGCTCCTCGCGCCGTTCGGGCACGATGCAGACCGCGTGGGGCACGTGGCGCAGGGCGATGGCCTGCATTTCTTCGGTCGCAGCCATCTCAAAGTTCAGCGGCACGTTAATGCCCGAAGCGATGGCCTCGATGTCGGGGTCGGTGATGTGGCGGCGGTCTTCGCGCAGGTGCGCAGTGATCCCGTCTGCGCCCGCGGACTCAGCCAGGAGTGCCGCGCGTAGCGGGTCCGGTGTCGCGCCGCCCCGCGCATTGCGCACCGTGGCCACGTGGTCGATATTCACCCCTAGGCGCAGCTTTTCAGTCATGCTTTTCCGCCCTCTTTCATGCGTTTGCGTTTTGCACGCAGTTCTTGAAATTTCTCCATGAGCCGCCCTTTACGGCGCTTCTGATAAGCCGCGATCATGGGTTTTGACCCGACATAGAAAAGCGCCGCAAACACCGCGCCCGACACAAGCCCGCCAAGAAGGTAGGGCAAAAATACCTCGTGGAAGGCGTGGCCCACGGGCGCCCAAGGTACCGGCGTGCCGCCGAAGAGTGCTTTGAAATTATGCCAAATAACCGAAAACATCGCCGAAAACTCGTCGAGGATTTTGCGCCCCACCTGGCGTTCGGTGCCGCGGCCCATCATTACAAGTCCCGTGCGGTAGCTGATGGCCGCGATAAGCGGGAAAGTCACCGGGTTGCCCACGAAGGTCGCCAAAAGCGATGCCAGAATGTTGCCGCGCAAAAGAAACGCTAAAAACGCTGCCAGAAAAAAGTGCAGGCCAAAGAGCGGACTGAACGTGACAAAGACCCCGCAGGCGATGCCCACGGCGATCTTGTGGGCGCTGTCAGGCAGGCGCTTGATCCGGTGGCCGATGTATTCGAACGCGCGGCGCCACCCCGTACGGGGGTAGACGGTTTCCACCACCGATTCGGTCCAGGTTCGCTGATTGCGCCGTTTGAACACCGTTCGTCGGCCTTTCGCAGGTAGCTTCCGCGTTCATCTAACGCGCCCACGGGGTTGCTTCAATCCGCAGCCTGCCGGTTCTTGCGGATCACCTGCGCCACATCGGTGTCCGCTTCGACCGCGGTCAGCACGTGGAGAAGGTGTTCCACGTCGCGGACCTCTATATCTATGGTGATACGGTAAAAATCCTGTTTCCGATCGGTGAATTCCAGATCGCTGATATTTGCATTCTGCTCACCGATGAGCGTACAAATGCGTCCTAGCACGCCCGGGTCATGGGCCATGGTTACCTCAAATGTCGCCGACTTGTCGGCGGTGCGATGCCCTTCGGGCCAGTGGAGGTCGATCCAGCGATCCATTTCGTCTTCCAACTCGGCCAGACGGCCACAGTCGATGGCGTGCACAATCACCCCGCGACCGCGTGTGGCGATGCCCACGATCCTTTCGCCCGGCAAGGGTTGGCAGCATTCCCCGGGCTGCGCGTATTGGTCAGCGGCCAGCCCGATGATGCGGGCGGTGGGTTCTTCGGTGCCGACCTCGTCCACGCGCACAAGTTCGGGGTAAAGCACCGCGACAAGCTCGCCGCCGGTCATCTCGGCGCTGCCCATCTTGGCCAGAAGATCCTCTTCGGTGGCGATCCCCATAAGCCCGGCCGCCGTGCGCAGGGCTTTTGGCGATGCCTCTTTCCCGACCTTTTCGAGAGCCACGCGCGCCAGTTCGCGGCCAAGCCGCACGAAGCTGTCGCGATGTTCTTCTCGTAGCGCCCGGCGGATCGCAGATTTCGCGCGGCCAGTGACGGCGATATCCATCCAGGTTGACTGCGGACGCTGGCCGTCGGCGGTGACGATCTCGACCGATTGGCCGTTGCGCAACCGCGTCCATAGCGGCACACGGCGCCCATCCACTTTGGCGCCTACACAAGCCGACCCGATGCGGTTGTGGATTGCGTAGGCAAAGTCAATCGGCGTGGCGCCCCGGGGCAGCTTGATCACCTCGCCTTTGGGAGTGAAGCAAAACACTTGGTCCGAGAACATATCGAGTTTGACGTGTTCCAGAAAATCATCGGCTTCGTCGTTCGATGCTACCCGGTCAGTGAGCTCTTCGATCCAGGTGAAGGGGTCCACGGCGAACTGGTTCTCCACCCGCTCCCCATCGCGATAGGACCAGTGCGCAGCGACGCCGACCTCGGCTACTTCGTTCATTTTGATGGTGCGAATCTGGATTTCGACCCGCTTGCCGTCGCGGCCCGAAACGCAGGGGTGGATAGACCGGTATCCATGTGATTTTGGCTGGCTGATATAGTCCTTGAAACGCCCGGGCACGGCCCGCCACCGCTGGTGCACAGCACCAAGCGCGGCATAGGCGTCCGCTTCTGAAAGGGTGATAATACGAAAGCCGTAAATGTCGGAGAGCCGAGAAAACTCCTGCTTCTTCTCCTCCATCTTCCGCCAGATGGAATAGGGTTTTTTCTCGCGTCCGGCGACCTGGGCTTCCACGCCGGTTTTGGCGAGAACATCACGAATATCCTGGGTGATTTTGGGTACTAGATCGCCGGTTTCTTTGCGAAGGGTCAGAAAGCGACGCATGATGGACCCGCGTGCCTCTGGGTTGAGCACCCGAAACGAGATATCCTCAAGCTCTTCTCGAAAGGACTGCATCCCCATGCGGCCGGCGAGCGGCGCGTAGATCTCCATCGTCTCGCGCGCCTTCTTCTCCTGCTTTTCCGACGTCATGTGGCGGATGGTGCGCATATTGTGGAGCCGGTCCGACAGCTTCACCAGGATCACCCGCAAGTCCTTTGACATGGCCAAAAGCAGCTTGCGGAAGTTGGCCGCCTGTTTGTCTCCGCCCGCAGAAAGCTCCAGATTGGTGAGCTTTGTGACCCCGTCGACAAGCAGTGCCACCTCGGGGCCGAAACGCTGCTCGACCGCTTGGTAGGTGCTTTTGGTGTCTTCGATTGTGTCGTGCAGTAGCGCGGTGATGATCGTGTCATCGTCAAGGCGCTGGTGCGCTAGGATGGTCGCCACGGCAACCGGGTGCGTCCAGTAGGGTTCCCCCGACTGGCGCAACTGACCTTCGTGCATTAGGCGCCCGTATTCCCAGGCGGCTTCGATGCGTTCCCCGTTGGCGTTGGGGTTGTAGGTCTGAACTAAGTCAATGAGGTCGCCGGGGTGGATCATCGGTGCGGGCCGCTCACCGTGTGGCGTGCCGGGAAGGCCGCAGCGGCCCCGCGGGGCACGGCGGCGGCCCTGCCGGGCGTCACTTCATTTCCTGCGCTTCCATCAGCCGGCGCAGCAGGTTTTCTTCCGATAGGTCGTCCTCTTCGGGCTTATCCTGCTCGGCGCCCATAAGGAGAGCCATTTTGTCGTCCTGCTCGGGCTCGTCGACTTCGATCTGGGTCTGGTGGCTTTCGATAGCCGCTTCGCGCAATTGGTCAGCGGTCAATGTTTCTTCCGCGATTTCGCGCAGGGCTACGACCGGATTTTTGTCCTTGTCGCGCGTCACAGTAATCTCGGCGCCGGTGGATATCTCGCGGGCTCGGTGGGCGGCCAGCATCACCAATTCAAATCGGTTGGGTACTTTGTCTACGCAGTCTTCAACGGTCACGCGCGCCATGGGACACCTGTTGCTGAAATATCGGAAGCCTGGGCAATAGGCGCAAACCCCCTCGAATGCAAGGGCAAAGCCATTTCTATTCGGGCAGTAGAGGCGTCACATCTGCGGTCGCTGTCGGGGGCAAAGCGGCTGTCATGGCCGCCACCGTTTGGCCAGTAATCGGGTGCTGCCAATCCGGGATTACCTGCACCATGGGCACCAGCACAAACGCCCGGTCGCCCAATCGCGGATGCGGCAAAATTAGCTCGTCCGGCGCCTGGGTGGCTTGGACACCTGGCGGCAGATCGTGCCACGCGCGCCAAGTGGCTTCGTCGGGCGCAACCAGGTGGCCCCAAAAAATCAGGTCGAGGTCAATCACCCGGGCACCCCAACGCATTTGCCGTTCGCGCCCCAAATCGGCCTCAATCGCATGGAGTTTCGCAAGCGTGGCTTCCGCGCTGACCGAAGTCTCGACAAGCACGACGCCGTTTACAAAGTCGGGCCCAGACCCCGGTGGCCATGCCGATGAGCGGAAATGCCCGCTCTTTCGCAGAATGCGAAAACCCTTGCTTGACAGGCCATGGAGGGCTGCGTCTACTACCTTTGCGGGCGTTCCCGGGGCGCCAGATAGGTTGGATCCGTAAGCGATTACCGCCTCTGTAAATGTCACTTCAGGCATTTCGTGTTGCAGTCCGCAGGTAAGTTCCTATTTTTCGCGCAAGTCCTGCCGGTCTACAACACGCCCTTAGACGACACCGCAACGGCAGGACGCACATTTTGGAAGGAATTCGCATGTTTTACCGTGACGACCGTCTTGCTTTGTTCATTGACGGATCGAACCTTTACGCCGCCGCCAAGTCTCTCGGCTTCGACATCGATTACAAGCTGCTCCGGTCAGAGTTCATGCGCCGTGGAAAGCTCTTACGCGCATTCTACTACACCGCGCTTTTAGAATCGGACGAGTATTCGCCGATTCGACCTCTGGTTGATTGGCTGAACTACAATGGCTTCACCATGGTGACGAAGCCCGCCAAGGAATACACCGACAGCATGGGCCGGCGGAAGGTGAAGGGGAATATGGATATCGAACTGACTGTCGATGCCATGGAACTCGCCCCCCATGTTGATCACATAGTTATCTTTTCGGGCGACGGGGACTACCGGCCCCTGGTGGAGGCGCTCCAGCGCAAAGGCGTTAGGGTGTCGGTGGTGTCCACGATCCGCAGCCAACCCCCAATGATTTCGGACGACCTGCGCCGCCAGGCCGATAATTTCATTGAGCTCGATGAACTAAAGGACGTGATCGGACGCCCGCCGCGCCCCGACCAGCCGCTCCGAGACCGTCGTGCAGAACATGAAGAACGGGTGATGGAGAAAGAGGAGGAGTGACCGCGCCCGCGGTCACGCCAGCGTCCAAAGCGCGCGGTGACAGGCCACCTGGCGCCCCCGCGTTGGTTCTGTAAGGGGCTGTCTGTGTGGCGCTGCGCCCCATGGACGGGCTCGGCCTGTCACGCTAAGATGACACGCACCGCGAATTGGTGAAGTGATGTCCGACCTGCCGCCCCTGATGCTTTATCTCGCTGCCCCGCGTGGTTTTTGTGCGGGTGTGGACCGTGCGATCAAGATCGTCGAGATGGCGATTGAAAAGTGGGGCGCTCCCGTTTTTGTTCGCCACGAGATCGTTCACAACAAATACGTGGTGGATGGGCTGCGCGACAAAGGCGCTGTTTTTGTGGAAGAACTGTCGGAATGCCCCGATGACCGCCCGGTCATTTTTAGCGCTCACGGGGTTCCAAAAGCCGTCCCGGCCGAAGCCGCCAAGCGCGAAATGGTCTACGTGGACGCGACCTGCCCACTGGTGAGCAAGGTGCACATCGAAGCCGAGAGGCATCATAAGAACGGGCTCCAGATGGTGATGATCGGCCATGAGGGGCACCCGGAAACGGTGGGCACCATGGGCCAATTGCCAGATGGCGAAGTGCTTCTCGTAGAAACCGTCGAAGATGTGGCCAGTATCACGCCGCGCGATCCGGACCAGCTGGCGTTCATCACCCAAACGACGCTTTCTGTGGACGATACCATCGGCATTGTGGCAGCGCTGCAAGCGCGCTTTCCCAATATCGTAGGCCCCCACAAAGAGGACATCTGCTACGCCACCACTAATCGCCAAGCGGCGGTCAAGTCGGTGGCGCCAAAGATTGATGCGCTCCTGGTCATTGGAGCGCCCAATTCGTCGAATTCAAAGCGACTTGTTGAAGTCGGCAAAAACGCAGGCTGCAGCTATTCACAGCTTGTTCAGCGTGCCCAAGACATTGACTGGCGCGCGCTTCAGGGTATCCGTGCCATCGGAGTAACGGCCGGGGCCAGCGCGCCCGAGGTTTTGGTGAACGAGGTCATCGACGCCTTCCGCGCCCGCTATGACGTGACCGTGGACGTGGTGGAAACCGCCCAGGAAAGCGTGGTTTTCAAGGTGCCGCGCGTGCTCAAAATGCCCGCTTAAAGCAATCGTCGAAGAAGATTTCTTGCACTGCTTATACGTGTCCCCGGGTGCTCGCAGGTGGCCCTGGGCCCTGAAACTTCAATCCCGAAGCTTTTTGATCCCTGCTGCCGCGGCCCGTGCGCCATTGACAGCATCCGGTGACGGAGCCAATTGGCGATTATGCAAAAACCGCCTTTCTCTGCTGTGGCACTGACTTTTGCGGGCGCGCTACCGTTTCTGGCGGCGGCGCTCGATATTCCGTTACCGGGCCTGCCCCGGGGTGTAGTGCTTGCTGAACGTTATGGGTTGATAATCGCGTGCTTTATGGCGGGTTGCCACTGGGGTTTTGCCGCCCGGCGGGGGGCTGCGCATTGGTATGCGCTTTCCGTGGTTGCACCACTGGTTATCCTTTTTACCGGACCTTCTCTTGGGCTTCTTGCGGGAGTTTTTGCAGGGCTTTTGGTGCTTGATGGGGCTTTCCAGTGGGCCGGTCTGGCCCCTGGTTGGTGGCTGACGCTGCGTGTGCCAGTATCAGCGCTGGTCATCACAACATTGGTGGTTTTATGAGCGATAGAGAAACTCTCGACGTCTATGACAAACGTGCTGCGGAATATGCCCAAAACTACGGGGGCGGTGGGCCTGGACGCCACCTTCTCGCGTTCATGGACCAGGTGGAGCCTGGCGCTCGGGTGCTGGACTTAGGCTGCGGCCCCGGGGCATCTGCGGCACACCTGGCGCGGGCAGGGTTTAGGGTGGATGCGTGGGATGCATCGGCTGCTATGGCAGATCATGCCAGCGTCCATGAAGGGGTCATCGCCCGACACGCAGGTTTTGACGACCTGACCGCCCGGGGGTTCTACGGCGGCATCTGGGCGAATTTTTCGCTTTTGCACGCGCCGCGGGCAGATATGGACCGGCATTTGACAGCCATTGCCCGGGCGTTGACGCCCCGGGGTGTCTTCCACATCGGCCTGAAAACTGGCGAAGGGGCGCAACGGGACGGGATCGGGCGTTTTTACACTTACTACCGGGAAGAAGACCTCGTTGCGCGGCTTACGCGGGCCGGTTTTTCGATCTTGGACCGTTCGGAAGGGGCCGAAAAGGGCATGGCCGGGACGATTGACCCCTGGGTGGTGATTTTGGCCCAGCGCAATGGCTGATTTATGCGCCTACACCGACGGCGCCTGCTCCGGCAATCCGGGGCCTGGCGGATGGGGTGTGCTCTTGGTCGCGCACCAGGGTGGCGAGCTTGTCAAAGAGCGGGAGCTTTGCGGCGGCGCTGCGCGCACCACAAATAACCAGATGGAGCTTTTAGCCGCGATCACCGCCCTCGAAAGCCTGGAGCGGCCGTCGCCGATCACCGTGGTGACCGACAGCTCTTACGTGAAGGACGGCATCACTGGCTGGATCCACGGGTGGAAGCGCAACGGCTGGAAGACCGCCGCGAAAAAGCCGGTCAAGAATGTGGAGCTTTGGCAGCGGCTGGACGCCGCAACCCAACGCCACGATGTGCGCTGGGAATGGGTGAAGGGCCATGCGGGTCACCCGGAAAACGAACGCGCTGACGCCCTGGCGCGGGCCGGTATGGCACCCTTCAAAAAGGGGGGTGACGGTTAGGGGCCTTATCTTGTTAGGTCACGCGCCCGTTGGACCTAGCGGCCTGCCGAAGGGACCGTCATCGCATAGCCCGCCTTAAACGCCCGCTATCCCGCCTGGATCAAAACCCCGCAACAGGGTATCGGCATCGGCTGCAGCTTTGCCTGCGCGCTGGGCCCGGGTGATTTGCACTGTGCGCCCATCGCCGCAGACGATGCGCAGGCCGGGCAAGATACGACCTGGGCTGTCGTCCGGGGTGTTCCCGTCCACGATACTTCCCAATAACTTCACCCTGGCTCCATTCATGGTTGTCCAGGCGCCCGGAAAGGGGGAAAGCCCGCGGATCAAACGGTCGACTTCGGCGGCGGGTCGGGTCCAATCTACCTCCGCTTCCGCCTTGTCGATCTTGG
>JBCCMR010000058.1:0-12113 GCA_039026255.1 Pseudomonadota bacterium | reverse complement strand
CTGGGGAAACGGCTCACCGGTTTCGTCAGCGTAAAATTCTAGAAGCTTTTCAGCAAGATGACTGTGGCACAGGCCCTTGGTTGTAAATTCGGCTTCTACAAGCTCTTCCAGGTCGTCTTCGTCTAGCCGCGCGACCTTGAGGGAGTAGGTCCGGATGAAACGGCAGTATTGGTCCGCGGCGGCGGTTTGTCCCAATGTGTCGGCCAGGTGCGCGCGGTTGGCATCGGTCATGCCCAAATTCAGGAGCGCCCGTGGCCCGCCCCATTCCCGCCTCTGGGGCGCCCGGCGGATCGACCAGAGCCGCCCCGGCGCAAAGATGTCAGCGAGCGGGGAAAGATCAACCGGCTCCCCTAGGGCCAGCTTGCGCACCGCTGCCGTTGAAATGGCAAAGCCTTTCGGCACTGGGATATCCTGCGCCAAAAGCCGCCCCAGGGTCTGCGCCCGAGCGCCGTAGTGTTCGGCCGGGAGATGCGCGCCCGCAGTGATTTCGACGATGTCAAGAAGACTAGACATAGCCTGACTTTAGGCTTGCCCCTGGTCTCTGGCAAGCGCATTGCTGCGCTGCGGCAGGGACTTCGAAGGCCAGGGGGCGAATGTAGGATTTTGGTAGTATTTTGGGGCTTTTTCGGGTTCTATCAGCGCCCAGTTATCATATTTCGGCAAGCAAAATGGCCTCGTAGCCCTTCAGGCACCGCCGTGCCGTGGCGGGAAATTTCGCGCTGAGGTCCGGGAAAAGCCGCGCCAGTTCCGCTTGGCCTTCGGTCCCGATGGCGCCTTGGGCGACGTCTCCGGGAAAGAGGCTTTCGGCGGCCATGCCTTCGGCGAAGACGATCTGATGGCCGTCGCACAAGAGGTGCATGTAGCGCACCCGCGCCTGGGGTACGCGGCGAATGGTGCTGTCGTTAATGAGGTGGCGCACCGGAACAAGCACCTCTTCGGTGCCAAAAAGCAGGCTTGCGCGCCAGTCGGTGAGCAAGACCCGGTGCTGGGGCGAAAGGCTCAGACTGCGACGGTTACCGAGCGCTCCCGCCGCGACGCGCACAGGGGCAAAGTCACCGCGCCCGTCCACCGTGGTGAAGCCGATCCAGCGGACCGGCTGCAGCCCGGCATCGCGAGTATGAACCAGGTCGCCTGGCGTCAGTGTTTCGATGGCCCGTTCGCCGTCGCCGGTCATGATGCGCGTGCCGGGGGTAAAGCATATGGGCGTAGCGTATTCGGCCACCTGGTAGGCGGGGAACTCCCGTGCTTCGACGACTTCAAGTTCAGTCCCGACCGGGGGAAAGCCGCCGGGGCCTCCGATAAACGCCAGACCTTCGACCGTCCCGTAGGCGGGCGAGGAGTTGCGCACGTTGAAGGCGACAACTTCCCAGCTGTTGACCCCGTCGGAAAGGGTCATGCCGTATTCAGCTTCTACACGTGTGCCGTCGTTGTAGAGAATGCCGTCGATTTCCTGCGCTCCGTTGAGCCGTTGGCTGCCGTCGTTGTCGCGGAACTCTCGGTCGCCGGTGTTGTCACGGATTTCGATAGGCGTCCAGTTGGGCGCATTGATGGTGAGCGTTGCGCCCTCCATATGACTGCCGTCACCCTGGCTGACCCCGTCGAGCACCGCCCCGTCAATCGTCAGGTCGCCCTCGTCGAGGACGTAAATCGTGTAGGTTTCCATGCCCAGCCTGCTCGTTTTTTTGCGAGTCTAGCCAGGGCGCAGGGGCCTGGGAAGGGAAATGTTGGTTTTGTGCAGGCCCGTCAGCGCTCGATAAGCTGTCCAAGACGCAGGATGGCCAGAAGGTAACCCTGTGTTCCACAACCGGCAATTACGCCATCAGCCCGGGCGGAAACGTGAGAGTGGTGCCGAAAGGTCTCACGGGCGTGGATGTTGGAAATATGCACCTCAATCACCGGGCCATCATAAGCCGAGAGCGCATCAAGGATGGCCACAGAAGTGTGGGAGTAGGCCGCCGGGTTGATCACGATGCCTGCGTGTACGCCGCGCGCGCCCTGGATCAAATCGACCAGCGCCCCCTCATGGTTTGACTGCTCGAAGACCTGCTTAAAGCCCAAAGATTGCGCGAGCCCGCGACAGGCGGCTTCCACATCGGCCAGGGTTTCATAGCCGTAGAGGTCGGGCTCACGGGTGCCCAGGAGGTTCAGGTTTGGACCGTTCAGGATTAGGATAGAAGCCATCGCCGTCTCCGCCGGTGTTACCCTTTGGGCTTAGCCCCGGCGAGCGGCGCTGCCTAGACCCAAGGAAGGGGCACCCAAACGACTGGGTCGGCCTGGCAACAGTGGCTACTTTTCTAGCGCTTCGATACGCGCCTTTAAAGCCTCGTTTTCTTCTCGCGCTTTCTGGGCCATCAGCCGCACCGCATCGAATTCCTCTCGGGTCACAAGGTCCCGATCCGCCAGAAACTTGTCGAACCAGCTTTTCATGGCGGTTTCCGCTTCTTCCCGCGCGCCCTGGGCCACGCCCATCGCGTTGGTCATGATCTGGCTGAGGTCTTCGAAAAGCTTGTTTCGCGATTGCATGGGTTCTGTCCTTTCCAACCTGCCTTCCATATATGGGCGGCGCGGGCACGGATGAAAAGCCCCGCAGAGTGAGGCGCCTATGATCCATGCGATCCCGTTCCCCGATATCGACCCAGTCCTGGTGTCGGTGGAACTCTTTGGCATCACGCTGGCAATCCGGTGGTACGCGCTGGCCTATATCGCGGGTTTTTTGTGCGCAATGTTTTGGATCCGGCGCGCCCTATCGCGCCCAGCACTTTGGCCGGGGCATCTGGCGCCTATGGAACCCAAAGCCGTCGAGGACCTGCTGACCTACACCATCCTGGGCACTATAATTGGCGGGCGCCTGGGGTACGTGTTGTTTTACGCCTGGCCCCAAACCATTGCCGACCCGGCCTTTGCCCTGCGCATATGGGATGGTGGCATGTCGTTCCACGGGGGGTTTCTGGGCGTGATTGCGGCAGGCGCGCTTTTTGCCTGGCGCCACGGGGTGAGCCCCGGGTCGGTGGGTGACTGCTTTGCCCTGGGCATCGGTTTTGGGCTTTTCTTCGGGCGTGTGGCAAACTTCGTAAACGGGGAGCTTTGGGGGCGCCCGACAGATGTGGCCTGGGGCGTTGTTTTCCCGAACGCCTTTTGCCCCACGGGCCCCTGCGCGCGCCACCCCAGCCAGCTTTACGAGGCCGTGCTTGAGGGGCTTTTGTTTTTGCTCATTGCCTGGTGGTTAGCCTACGGGCGCGGTGTGTTGCGGCGGCCGGGGCTGCTGACAGCAATCTTCTTTGTTTGGTACGGCGCCTGTCGCACGTTTGTTGAGGCTTTTCGCCAGGCTGACGATCAGTTCATCACCCTCGAAAACCCCCTGGGCCATGTACTGCGCTTTGGGGATATGGGGCTGACCATGGGCCAAGTGCTGAGCTTGCCCATGGTGTTGGTGGGGGCGCTTTTACTGGCTTGGGTGTTGCGCCGTGCGGCGCTGCCCGCGCCGCGGGCTTGACCTGCGGGGCTGCATATCACACGCTGAAGTGGACCTCGAGCCGGGGGGCCGAATGCAGCTTGAACAACTGACGTCGCCGATGCTCAACGGGCTGACCCACGGGTTTTTTACCCGGCGGGGGGGCGTTTCGTCCGGCATTTTTGCCGGACTGAATTGCGGCTTAGGTTCATCTGACCAAGAAGGCGTGGTGCGCCTAAATCGTGGACTTGTGGCTCACGCGATGGGCGTGCCCGCCGACCATCTGACCGGCGTACACCAGGTGCATTCAGCGACCGTGGTGCGCCGAGACACCGGCAATGTTGGCGCCCGAGAAAAAGCGGACGCCTTGGTCACTGACCGCCCGGGCATTGCCCTTTCGGTCCTGGCGGCAGACTGCGCGCCGGTGCTGTTGGCCGACCAGGAAGCGGGCGTCATTGGCGCTGTGCATTCCGGTTGGCGGGGCGCCTGGCGCGGGGTGCTTGCGGCCACGGTGGAGGCCATGGACGCCTTGGGGGCCCGCCGCATCCGCGCCGCCGTAGGCCCCTGCATTAGCCAGCGCAGCTATGAAGTTGGGCCTGAGTTTTTAGCCCAATTCTGCGGCGAAGACCCGTCTTGGACCCGGTTTTTTGCTCCGGGACAGGGTGATCGGATGCTCTTTGACCTGCCGGGATTTGTTCTCGCGCGCCTGCGCGACGCGGGCGCGGATGCGGAGTGGTTAGGCCACTGCACATACCTCGACGAGGGACGCTTTTTCTCCTATCGGCGGACGACCCACCGGGGGGAGGCGGATTACGGCCGCCTGATCAGCGCGATCCGGCTTTGATCTTGGGCTATGAGAGCCCGGCCAGGTCAGCTTGCCAATTCGCCGGAATACTTCCATCGAACGCATCGTCCGCGGCGATGTATTGGTCTCGCAAGGCCCGCGCGATGCGGGTGCGCAATATAGGCGAAAGTGGCATCTTCACTGAAACGTTGGCCCGCCGCGCGAAATCTCCGGGGTGTGGCGGCACCGCCAAAAACGCGCACAGCCGGTCAAGCGTGGTTTGGCTGAAAAGGTTCTCATAAAATTCGATAAAGAGCTGGTCTCGACGAAAGACGCCGGTGATATGCGCCAACGTCCTGGCATAATCCCCCCGCTCATAGTATTTAGTTTGCGCCAGGCAGCGGTCGACGCGGTCTTCCAGTGCTTCTAAGGTCTCCACGTTTTCCGAAAATCGCATCTGGCTCCAAAACCTGTCGGCTGGATTGCGCATCAAAAAAACGACTTTCACCCGAGCGAAGTGCCCGTTGATGAAAGCAAATTCTTCCGCGGGCAGATGTGCATAGGCCGGGGTAATTTCTCCAAAGACCGGTTCGTGGGTCACCCGGCGGCGGAAAAAACGGCGATATAGCTTTACATCCCCCTGCATGTGGATCCGTTCGCGTAGAGGACCATACGGCCGTTCCACCCCCGATTTTGCGTCCGCTTCCCGGCGCGCGCGCAGGCGTTTGCGGAAATGGGTCACCGGCCATTCCCAAGGACCGCAGCCCCGATAGCCCCAAAAATGCATCTCTTTCACGGGGCTCATGGCAATGTTTGGGTGAGCGTCCAAATACTCGTAAAGCCAAGTCGTGCCTGCCTTTTGCGCACCGATACCCAAAAGGTATGTACGCCCTTTAAGTATGCCTGGTTCAAGCGCCATAGACACCGTCTGACCCGTCGCCAACACGGTGGCAAGTGCGAAGCTGCGGCGCCCTGACGCGTCAGGGGCTGACAACCGCGTTAACCCTGCCTAAGAATGGGGCGGAAACGCGGGCGACAGCGAAAAGGATGCAAAGATGGCAAACGACTATCACGACGAACTGGGGACGTGTCGGAACTGGTGCTGGCTTTTGTCGATCGCCGCCGGGATTTTTTTGGCGAGCGTTGTGGAGGGCGCCTTTGGTTGGGGCATTTTCCTGTCCCTCATCGTGGGCGCGGTCTTTGCGGTGGGGCTGGCCTTTCTAGCGACGGCTTTTATCTGCGAGGGGTCGCTTCTAAAAATGGGCGCCTCGCCCGAGCTCCCGTCGGGGTCGCCGACGCCTGCCGTCGGCAACCCGGGATCGGCGTCTTATGCGGCATCCGTGGGGGCAAAGCTTGACACCGAGCCCAGTGCTGCGGCTGAAACCACGACCCCTAGCGCTATTGCCGCAGCGGTAGAGAAGACGCCGGAAACCGTCACGCCAAGTGAAATGGCCGAGGCGGTCGACACCGCAGGTGCGGAAGCCCCCATGGATGAGGCCGCGGAGACCCCTGGCCATGCCGCCGAGGACCCAGGCACTGGCGCTTCGGATGACAATACCGCCGCCGAAGCCCCTGGCAGCGCCCCAGCAGCGGCACCCGAAGTTGGCGATAGCACCGAAGCCGCCGTTGATGCGGACGCCGTGGCAAATGCAGAAGAAGCCGCGCCGGAGCTTTTCGATGTGGCCCCCGCGGACGCTGATAACCTAAAGGAAATCAAAGGCGTGGGCCCAGGGCTTGAAACCACCCTCAATGAGATGGGCATATACAAATTTGCCCAGATCGCCACCTGGGGCGCCAGCGAGATCGCCTGGGTCGACGCACGGCTGAAATTTAAAGGCCGAATTGTGCGCGACAACTGGGTGGACCAGGCGAAAACCTTGGCCGGGGGCGGCTCTACCGATTTTTCCAAAAAGGTAGAAAGCGGCGGGGTATATGAAAGCTGACCCGCCCCGGGCGGTCTAGTTTTCGATGGCCCAGGCGCCTGATACTGGTAAATCCCAGGTCCGCGTAGCGGCAGTGGTCATTGTGGTGGCCATGGTGCTTTGGATGGGGCTCAGCTGGGTCGGCGGGGAAGTTGGCCTCGCCCCGCGCTGGGCGTTTCTGATTGATTTGGCCGCGCTGGCGGCGTTTTTCTGGGCGCTTATGGTGCTCTTTTTCGCCTGGCGCCGCGGCGCCGGGGATGGCTAGCGGCCGGTGCGACGGCTGGGTTACCTTTTGGTCGGCGCTCTGACCTGTGCCTGGGGAGGCTGGTTAGTTTGGCACGCGATTGTAGTACCTGGTGGTCGCTGGTGGTTCGGTGCGATTGGCGGACTGGTGGGCGCTATCGGGCTTTGGGGCGTTTATGATTGGTGGCGTGGTACGACCCGTTGACGTGTCACACTGCCAGCGTCAGGTAGGCCAAAAGCGACGCCGCCAACGTGACGCCGAAGGGAAACTTGCCGCCTGCGTTCCAGCTTTTCCAGCCCGTCAACGCCGGTTGCAGTGGGGTAATCAGCCCAACGCCGCGGTGCAGCGCCACCGTGAAAAGCGACATTGCCGCCAGGATCATCAGAAAAACACCCGCGTCCTGCAGGGCGACGTAGGGCGCCATGGCGGCGATAAATTTGCTGTCGCCGCCGCCCATGTGGCCGGTGCTGTTCAGCCCGATGCCTACCACCAACATCAAGGCAGCCTGGGCAAGGCGCACGCCATATACATCTAGGGGCAGCGCCAAAGCGCCCACGAGTACAAATGCCGCGAAAAGCCCGCCGTTGCAGACGTTCAAGATCTTCATGTGGCGCAAGTCTGTCCACGCGGCCCAGAGGCAAAACGGCGTTGCAACGGCAAAAAAGACCAGCGCAGGGGTCATTTACGACTGCTGCTTGAGCGCTTCGAGACTGCGCACCGCCGCATCGAAATGGCGCGGGTGGGTGTCGATGGCCTCTTCCAGAAGCCCCTGACCTGCGGCCCGGTTGCCCTGTTTGATCGCCGTTAGCCCCGCAGTGTACAGCAGTTGCGCTTTTTCCTCTTCGGTCATGGGGATAAGGGGCAGCGCATAATTTTTCTGGGACGCGCGCGCCAAAACGAGGTTGTTTTTTGCGGTGAAAAGTTTGCTGTCCTGAGTGATTGCCCGCACAAAGAGAGCCTCCGCACCTTTGTAATCGCCGCGCGTCAGCTTCGAATAGCCCCAGTTGTTGTAGGTGCTGGCGGGCGTTGTGGTCAGGCCCGCGGCGGTTTCATAAAAGCTGTCGGCCTTTTTCCACTGCTTCTTTGAGTCGGCGATCATTGCTTCCAGGCGATAGCGCTTGAAGGTTTCGTGGGTGGGGGGCACTTTATTGAGCTGGGTTTCGGCCGCTTTCCAATTGCCGTTGCGGATCAGCGCATCAGCGTAGTGGACGCGGTCGTCGTGGGTGGCGTCCTTGCGCGCAACAAGCTTTTCAAAAACCGGAACCGCCTCTGTTGCGCGTTTGGCGCGCAGTAGCGACATCGCAAGTCCGCGCAGGAAGTCGATCCGTTCCGGGTCTTTGACCAACGACTTGCGGAAGTAGTCTACCGCCTCGTTTGGGTCAGCCACTGTGAGCATGATGTCGTTGAGGTCGGCGCTGTCGACCACGTTAACCGGGTCAAGGCTGCGCTTTTCAGCGTCGGGGATTGTGCCGCCGCAAGCGGCAAGGGTCACGGAAACGAGCGCTGCCGCGCCCAGACGGAAGGGTCCCATGGGTTTTCTGCCTCTTTACTGCTCACCCCGTCGCCGGCCTGGACAAAAGCAGGTAACTGCCGCTGCCCCGTCTCACCAACGCGAAGTCTTTGTTATTTTGTTCAACAGAGTAGCCGGAATTGTCCAATAAAGCGAGTGCTTTGGCTAAGTTCTGGCGAATTTCTTCCGACGCCCCGTTGTCAAGTCCGAACGCCAGACGAAATACACCCGCGGCTTCGGACAGGTCGCCGCGAGCTTGGAGGACAACGCCTAGGTTGTTCCAGGCGGGCACGAAGCTGTCGTCTTTCGTTGTGGCCAGGCGCAATAGCTCCTCCGCTTGGCCGAGCCGGCCTAGGTGGAGGTTGGCAGAGCCGAGCGCCGAAAGCACATCCACAGTCAAGCCCTGTTCGCCCGCCGCGCGGGTGTAGGCCTTGAGCGCCAGTTCGTATTCGCCGGCGGCCATCAGGCGGTGCCCCACCAGGAGCCCGTCCACGTCTTCGGTCACCCGTTCGGTGCCGCGGGGAGCCTTGATCCCCTGGCGAATTTCGGTCAGCGAATTCGATTTGGTGGTGGTCGTCAGCTCTTCGCGCATACAGCCCGCGACGGCAAACGCCAAAGCCGCGCAAAGCACGGCTTTCTGCGGGTATGGGCCCCGGGGGCGCCGCCTAGCCACCGGCCACCATATGCACATAGATGTCGTAGACCGACGGGCCCACCATGATGATCAGAAGCGGCGGCACGGTGAACATCATCGTGCAAAGCGTCATTTTCGTGGGCAGTTTGTTGGCTTTTTCCTCCGCCCGGGTGACGCGCTTATCGCGCATTTCAGCGGCGTAGACGCGCAGCGCCTCGCCCAGGGACGTACCAAAAGTGGCCGACTGGATCATCACCGTGGTGAAAGCCGAAATGTCTTGGGCATCGCAGCGCTCCGCTAGGTCGCGCAGCACGGTCGGCCGATCCTTACCGGCGCGCATTTCGTTGGCGACGATGGTATATTCCTCCGACAGGGCTGGGCATGAGGGCGCGATTTCCCGCGCCACTCGCTGCACCGCCTGGTCAAGCGATTGGCCTGCCTCGATGCACACGAGCATCAGGTCGAGCGCGTCCGGGAACCCGTTCAGGATTTCGTTTTTGCGGCTTTCGCGGCGCTTTTCGACCCAGTAGATCGGCCCGTAATAGCCCACAAAGCCCGGGCCAAGGGTTTGGATGGCAAGCCATTTGATGTCGGTCGTGCCTGCAATCAGGAAGGTGTAGAACGCCCCGATCAAAAGCCCTGCAATCCCGAGCACAAGCTGCAGGAAATGGAAGGTGCGCACGGCCTCCTTGGACCGGTATCCCGCCTGAATGAGCTTTTTGCGCCTGTCCGAGAATTCTTGCTGGTCCTGGGGTTCCAGGTAGGCGGCGAATTTATCGAGGTTGGGGCCTTTGTGCTTCTCCCGCAGTTCTAGCTTATCGCTTGATTTCGACTTATTAGCCACGGGTTTGACTGCGGATCCGGCCAGCCTGTCAAAAGGGTCTTCTTTGCGCACCAGAAAGATGGGCAGCGTCATGACGATAAAGAAGATGCCCATCACGCCCATAGCGATGAGCGGACCCATCGGTCCCAGCACCCCCACCAGATAGTCGTTTACGGCGGAAATCATGGCTACACCTTGATGTTAACCATCGCCCGCATGACGATGATGTTGATACCCAAAAGAGCGAAAACAATGATTGCCGCAGGCACGTAATAGGGGGTCGGTTTGACGGCGTCGTAGTAGGTCGGGTTGGTCACGTTCACGGCCAAAAGCGCAAAGAGCGGAAAGCCCGAAAGGAACATGCCCGACCATTTCGCTTCGGCTGTGATGGCCGCTACCCGCCGGAAAAGCTTGAACCGCGATCGGATCACCTTGGAGAGCCCGTCTAGCACTTCGGCCAGGTTGCCGCCCGATTTCTGCTGGATCGCCACCGCAACGGTCAAAAATCGCAAGTCGGGTACATCGATCCGTTCGGCCATGTTTTGCAGCGCTGTGGCAATGTCAGACCCGTAGGCGACCTCGTCGACGATAAGCCCGAATTCGGACCCAACCGGGTCTGGCATTTCTTGGGCTACTATGTTGATTGCGTTGGAAAACGGGTGACCCACGCGCAGGCTGCGCACGATTAGGTCCACGGCATCGGGCAGCTGTTCTTCGAACGCAGCCATGCGTTTTTTGGCCTTACCGTTGAGCCAAAAATACACCCCGCCGCCGCCCAGAAGCACCGAAATGATCACGCGAAGCACCAGCCCCGTGGCTGTGAAATATGTAAGCCCGCCAAAAGCCAGGACCGCCACCAGGATCATCACGGCCACCAGTGCGGGTGGCGAAAATGCGATGTTGGCCTGTTGGGCTTTGGCGCTGAGGATTGAAAAGACCGGCAGTTTGAGCCCTTTAAGGTGTTGGTCGCGCTCCTTGCGGAGGGTCTCAAAGATCTCGGCCTGTTCTTTGCCCTGTTCCATCATCGCCAGACGGCGGTTGATGCGGCTGTTGAGTTTGATCGATTTTCCGAAGGAAACCAGATAGATACCTTCGACGATCAGCACTACACCGACGAAGATCAGGATGTAGATGACGAACTGGCTTCCCATGGGCGGCTCCTATTCCGCGGCCGCGCGGCGGCGCGGGGTATAGATCGAGGTGGGAAGCGAGTACCCCCACTGGGCAAAACGCTCCGAATAGAGGCTGCGCAGTCCTGTGGCGGTAAATTCCCCGTCGATCTTGCCGTTGGGGAGCGTGCCGTAGACCTCGTATTTGAAGATTTCCTGGAGCGAGATGATCTCGCCCTCCATGCCTGCGACCTCGGTGATCGACACCATCCGGCGGGAGCCGTCCTGGAGGCGTTTGGCCTGCACGATCAGGTTGACGGCGCTGGCGATCTGGGACCGCATGGCCCGCAGGGGCATTTCCACGCCGGTCATAGCGATCATGTTTTCCAGGCGTGCGACGGCGTCGCGGGCGCTGTTGGCGTGGATCGTGGTCATTGACCCGTCGTGGCCGGTGTTCATGGCCTGGAGCATGTCGATCACTTCATCGCCGCGGGTTTCGCCGACGATGATCCGGTCCGGGCGCATCCGCAGGGCGTTTTTAAGGCAGTCGCGAGCTGATACCTCGCCCTTGCCCTCCACGTTAGGGGGGCGGGTTTCCATGCGTGCCAAGTGGTCCTGCTGCAGCTGCAATTCCGCGGTGTCTTCGATCGTGGCAACCCGTTCGTCATTTGCGATAAAGGACGACAGCGCGTTAAGCGTTGTTGTTTTACCGGAACCCGTCCCGCCCGACACAATCACGTTGAGCCGTGTCGACACTGCCGCCTGAAGGTAGGCGGCCATTTCTTCAGTGAAGGCGCCGAAACTCACCAGTTCGTCGATTGATAGCTTGTCTTTTTTGAATTTCCGGATCGAAACCAGTGCGCCGTCGATGGCCACCGGCGGCCCCATGGCGTTAAATCGTGACCCGTCCAGCAGACGGGCGTCCACATAAGGGTTTGACTCGTCTACCCGGCGACCCACGGCGGACACGATCTTGTCGATCACGCGCAAAAGGTGTTTGTCGTCGCGAAATACCACCGGTGAAAGGCTTAATTTGCCTTTCTTTTCAATGAAGATCTGCTTGGGCCCGTTAATCAGTATGTCCGCAATGTCGTCGTCTTTGAGGAGCGGCTCAAGTGGGCCGAGGCCCGTCACCTCGTCATACATTTCGCCAAAAAGCTGGCCGCGTTCGTCTTTGGTAAGCACAACCCCCTGTTCCTGGAGCCCGTCCGAACAGATCGCGGCGATCTCCCGGCGGAGGTCAGCCTCGGGCGCGTTTTCGATGGCGCCAAGGTTGAGGTTTTCCAGCAACCGGGTGTGCATTTCAAGCCGGAGGTCCAGGAGGCGCTGTTTGCGGCGTTCCTCCCGGCTCATCGGTTCGGCTTTGGCAGCAACCTTGGGCTTGAGATCGGGGGCTGCCGAGGGTGCGGGCTTTGGCGCGGCGTCCGGGGTCTGTGCCACGTTTGCCGCGGGCGCGTCAGGCACTGCTTTTGGCGCCGGGGCAGGGGAGTTTTTCTGATACCGTTTGAACATCGCTTTACCTGTCACTCACTGTCGTCTGCCGCCAGATCGGAAATTGTCTTGGCGATCTTAAGAATTTCTTTTCGAAGCGGATTTTTCGCGGTCAGTTCCGCTAACGCGTCGCCCTCGTCGCCGG
>JBCCMR010000057.1:0-12200 GCA_039026255.1 Pseudomonadota bacterium | reverse complement strand
CGAACAAGGTCGGGTGAAACATCTGCCGGGGCTTGTCGCTCTGGAGGCCCAGATGGGTGAGATGACCACCCGCGGCTTTGAAGGGCGGGGATCGCCCGACCGGGTTGATGCGCTGGTTTGGGCGCTGACCGAATTGATGATCGCGGGGGCCGGTGGCGTCCCGCAGGTGCGGCGGCTCTGACCCCCGCGAGTAAGTCCAAAAACCGAGGAGCAACTTCATGGTGCTGCAATACCTGCGGGGCCGCGCCGACGCGCGCGCGCCCGAAGAAAAGGCGTCTGCCACGGGGCCTGTTATCGCGTTCCACGGGGCAGGGCGGCCTGCATGGTCGGCCCGCGACACCGGCAGCCTGACGCGCAGCGGGTTTCTGGGCAATCCGGTTGGCTTTCGCTGCGTGAAAATGATCGCGGAGGCAGCAAGCGCGGTGCCCCTGGTGTTACAGGATGCGGAACGCCGCTACAGCGAGCATCCGCTTTTAACGGCGCTTGCCCAGCCCAACCCGATGCAGGGCGGTGCCGACTTGATGGAGAGCTTCTACGGCCAGTTTCTGTTGACTGGAGACGGCTATATCGAGGCGGCGGGCCAGGCTTTTAGCGGGGCGCCAAGCGAGCTTTACGTTCTGCGGTCGGACCGGGTGAAAGTGGTGCCCGGCGACGACGGCTGGCCAGCGGCATACGAATACAGCGTAGGGTCGCGAAAGGTGCGTTTTGACATGCGCGAGGGGCTTCCCCCGGTTTTGCATGTGCGCGCTTTCCACCCGCAAGACGACCACTACGGGCTAAGCCCGATGCAAGCCGCCGCAAGTGCCTTGGACGTGCACACCGCCGCCTGCCGCTGGTCGAAAGCGCTTTTGGATAACGCGGCCCGGCCTTCGGGGGCGATCGTCTACAAGGGTGTGGACGGGCAGGGCGCGCTGGGCACCGATCAGTATGCCCGTCTGGTCGATGAAATCGAAGCGAACCACCAAGGCGCGCGCAATGCTGGTCGCCCGATGCTTTTAGAAGGCGGCCTCGACTGGAAGCCGATGGGCTTTTCCCCGTCGGACATGGAGTTTCAGAAAACGAAAGACAGCGCGGCGCGCGAGATTGCCCTGGCCTTCGGTGTGCCGCCGATGCTGCTGGGACTGCCGGGCGACGCGACCTATGCTAACTATGCGGAAGCCAACCGGGCGTTCTTTCGCCTGACGGTGCTGCCTCTGGTGGGCAAAGTGGCGAGCGCGCTTTCCGGTTGGTTACCGCAGTTCACGGAAGAGACGATGCGCTTTGCTCCGGACCTTGACGCCATCCCGGCCCTGGCCGTGGAGCGCGAGGCCCAATGGCGGCGCGTGTCAGAGGCTGACTTTCTGACCCGCGGCGAAAAGCGCGCGCTCTTGGGTTTGCCGGCGGACGCGGATGAGTAACCGGAACAGCGGATCGCGGTACCTCTACGAACCCTTTGAAGCCGCAGCCAAACTCGAAACCCACAAACAGGTCACCGATGAACGGTGGAGCGGATTGGAGCGGCGGCTGGACACGATCGAAAAGGCGTTGGAGCGGCTAGAAAGGCGGCTTTGGCTTGCGGTCTACGGGGTGGTCGCCTTTGTGCTGACGCGCGGGGTGATCACACTGCTAGACATGGCGCAGCATCTGCCGCGTCCCTGAAATCAGGAGATATATCAATGACATATAACGTCAGCCCACTCGGGCTGGAGCGCAAGTATTGTGCGGCGCCTACGGCTTTGAAAGTGGAAGGTGGTACGGTGGTGTCAGGCTATGCATCGGTCTTTGGTGTCCGCGACCGCGGCGGGGACACCGTGTGCCGGGGTGCCTGTGCTGGATCGCTGTCCCGGCTCGCCAAAGCCGGGCGCAAGGTCAAGATGCTGTGGCAGCACGATCCGGCGCGGCCGATTGGCATCTGGGACGATGTCCGCGAGGACGCCAAAGGGCTTTGGGTCAAAGGGCGCATCCTTGCGGACGTACAGGCAGGCGCCGAGGCGTTGGCGCTTCTGAAAGCCGGAGCCATCGAGGGGCTTTCTATCGGCTACCGGACTGAGCGTGCGGAAAAGGCCGCCGGTGGGGGCCGTATGCTCCATGAGATTGATCTTTGGGAAGTATCGTTGGTGACGTTTCCGATGCTGCCTGAGGCGCGAGTTGAGACCGAGGCCAAGGCCCAGGACCAACTGGCGGAAGAGCTCGTTGCGGCGCTGGCCGCGGCGCGGCGTGACCTGCTGGCCTGAGTGTCGGCACCCACACATCAAGAGCGATGAGGACTGGTTGATGAGCGACCAAACGACCCCCGTGGGGGCAGCCCCCGAGGTCAAGCAGGCGATGGAAGGTTTCCTGCAGGACTTCGGATCATTCACCGCGGACCTGAAGGCCCGCCTTGCAGAACAGGACAAGAAACTGACCATGATGGAGACCAAGATGATCAAATCGAAGCGCCCGGTGCTTTCGGCTGTGGCCGAGGCCGAAGTGCCCCATCAGAAAGCCTTTGCGGCCTATGTGCGCTGCGGCGACGACGATGGCATGCGCAGCCTAGAGCTTGAGGGCAAAGCGCTCAACACGGCGGTAGCGGCCGAAGGCGGTTACCTGGTGGACCCGCAGACCGCGGAAATGATCAAGAGCGTGCTCTACTCGACCGCTTCGATCCGCGCCATCGCCAACGTGGTTTCGGTGGAAGCCACTGCGTACGATGTTTTAGTCGACACGACCGAAGTCGGGGCCGGCTGGGCGTCCGAGACCGCTGCGCAAAGCGAAACTACCACGCCGACTGTAGAACGGGTCTCGATCCCGCTTCATGAGTTAAGCGCGCTGCCCAAGGCGTCTCAGCGGCTTTTGGACGACAGCGCCTTTGACGTTGAAAACTGGCTTGCCGGGCGCATCGCCGACAAGTTTGCCCGCGCCGAAGGGGCTGCTTTCATCTCGGGCGACGGGGCTGACAAACCCACGGGTTTCTTGACCTACACCACCGTGGCCAATGACAGCTGGGCTTGGGGTAACCTGGGTTATGTGGCAACCGGTGCCGACGGCGACTTTGCAGCGGCTGACCCTGCGGACGCCATAGTCGACCTGGTCTACGCCCTGGGTGCCAGATACCGCGCCAACGCGACCTTCGTTATGAACTCGAAGACTGCAGGAGCCGTGCGCAAGATGAAGGATGCCGATGGTCGCTTCTTGTGGTCAGATGGTCTGGCCGCGGGTGAGCCGGCGCGCTTGATGGGTTACCCGGTGCTGGTGGCCGAGGACATGCCCGACATCGCCTCGGGTGCCAATGCGATCGCCTTCGGTGACTTCCGCGCGGGTTACACCGTGGCTGAGCGTCCGGACCTGCGCATCCTGCGCGATCCGTTCAGCGCCAAACCCAACGTCCTGTTCTACGCTACCAAGCGCGTTGGCGGTGACGTGTCGGACTTTGCGGCCATTAAGCTGCTGAAATTCGCCGCTTCTTAAGCGCGCGAAACAGACCCCGCCCGCAGCCGCGGGCGGGTTTTTGGGGGCTCTGAGGTCCCCGGCACCCCCGGCGCTGTCAAGCTGCTCCCCTCCGTCCGACGGAACCGGGGGTGCCATTTTCTTTGCGACTAACACTTTGGAGCTCTGGGCGATGATCCTGACCGAAGAGACCACCTTGGCCGCGGCAAGCCTGCCGCTGGGCCTTTTGAAAGAGCATTTGCGACTGGGCACCGGTTTTTCCGGTGCGGCTGATCAGGATGCTCTCTTGGAAGCGTATCTGCGGGCTGCGATTGCAGCAGTGGAGGGCCGTACCGGTGCAGTGCTTTTGACAAAAGGGTTCCGCTGGCGGCTGAACGGGTGGCGCCAGTACGATCGCCAAGTGCTGCCGGTACGTCCGGTTGCAGCAGTCACGGGCATTCGCCTTATCGACCGCCATAACACCGCAACGGACATCGACCCAGCCGCATGGCGGCTTGAGCCGGATGCCCAGTCTCCGGCGATCTATCCGGTGGGTATCGCGCTGCCGGTGGTGCCCACGAATGGCGCCGTTGAAGTCAGTTTTGAGGCGGGGTTTGGCGCAGATTGGTCGGATGTGCCGGCCGATCTGGCGCGTGCCGTGCTGATCTTAGCGGCGGAGTTTTATGAGAACCGCACCAGCAGGGATGCGGCTGCGCTGCCTGCCGGTGTTCTGGCGTTGTTGGAGCGGTTCCGCCCGGTGCGCCTGGGGGGACGGTGATGGCGGCACATCTGAATTGGCCCCTGCGGCTTGAGGAAAGGCAGCGGGTGGCCGACGGCGCCGGCGGCTTTAGCGAGACTTGGGTCCTGCGCGGCAACCTTTGGGGAGACGTTGTTGTCCGGGGTGTATCTGAGGCGGACGCCGCAGCGGGCGAGTTCTCTCGCGTTCGCTACCGGATCACGCTGCGCGGCGCCCAGGAAGGCGATCCGGCGCGCCCCCGGGTGGGCGACCGCCTGGTAAGCGGGTCGCGCATCTTTGATGTGGAAGCGGTCACCGAAAAGGATGCTACGGGCCGCTACCTGGTGGCCTGGGCGCGGGAGGAGGTTCTACAATGACCTATGCTGTATCCTACGCGCTTCAGGCGGCGGTTTATGACAGGCTTGTCAATGATTCCGCCGTGACGAGTTTTGTGTCCGGCAACGTCTTCGATGCTCCCCCAAACGGTGTCGCGCCCGAGACTTATGTGCTTTTGGGTGACGAAATTGCCCGGGACCGGTCGACTAAGACAAGTGCCGGGGCAGCGCACGATTTCACAATCAATGTGGTTTCAGATCAGGCGGGTTTCGCCACGGCCAAGCAGTTGGCCGCAGCCATCTGTGACGCGCTCGTTGACGCACCTTTGACGCTGAGCCGCGGCATGCTTGTGGCGCTTAACTTCCGTACCGCGAGGGCTGTGCGCGAAGACAGCCCCGGCATCCGCCAGATCGATCTGCGCTTCCGCGCCTTGGTCGAAGACACCTAATTCCTGACAATCGGAGACACATCATGGCAGCCCAAAACGGCAAGGACCTCCTTATCAAGATCGATATGGATGGCGCCGGCACCTTTCAGACAATGGCTGGCCTGCGGGCCAGCCGAATTTCGTTCAACACCGAAACGGTCGACGTCACGAGCCTAGAAAGCGCAGGCGGGTGGCGAGAGCTTTTGTCTGGCGGTGGAGTCAAAAGCGCCTCGATCAGCGGGTCAGGCATTTTCCGCGATGAGGCAACGGACGAACGCGCCCGCCAGATCTTTTTCGACGGGATCGTCCAAGACTACCAGGTGATTGTACCCGATTTCGGGATCGTCGCCGGGGCCTTTCAGATCACTTCGATCGAGTACGCGGGCAGCCATTCCGGCGAGGCGACCTACGAATTGTCGTTTGCGTCAGCAGGGCTTCTGACGTTCACGGCCATCTAATGGAGAACCGATGGAGGGGAGAGGTTGCTGTCACGGTGAACGGCACGCCGCGGGTGATGCGGCTGCCGCTGGGCGCCCTGGCTGAGCTGGAAGATGCACTTGGCGACGCAGGTCTTGTGCCGCTCATAGAACGGTTTGAGACCGGTGCCTTGCGGGCGTCAGACCTTTTGGCACTGATCCATGCGGGACTGCGCGGCGGCGGTTGGGACGTGGACCTAGCGACCGTGCGCGCAGCCACCATCGAGGGAGGTGCCATTGGTGCTGCTCGGGCGGCGGCGCAGCTTTTGAAGGCCACATTTTCGCAAGAACCATGAGCGGGCGCATTGACTGGCCGGGGCTGATGGCCTTGGGCCTTGGCCGGTTAGGGTTAACGCCTGACCAGTTTTGGGCGCTGACGCCGGTGGAGCTGATGCTGATGGCGGGTGTCCGGCCGGGGGGCGACGTGGCGATGACGCGTGCCCGACTGGACGCGTTGGCCGCTGAATTTCCTGACAAGGAGTGTGAAGGATGACCGATTTTGGGTCGCAATTGGATGAATTAGAAGGCGAATTGGCAGGCCTTGAAGCCGATGTGAGTGGCGCGGCCCAGATGACTTCGGTCTTTCGCCAGGAATTGCACGGCATGCAGCAGTCCATTTCCCTTGCAGAGAAAGAGGCGCGGGGCTTTTCAACCAGCCTGAGCCGGGGTTTGCGCGGTGCCATGGGCGATCTCATTTTCGAGGGCGCAAAGCTGTCAGATGTGCTTGAAAACGTCGCCCAGCGGATGATCCGTACGACGTTCAATCAGGCAATCAACCCTGTCACGGATGCCGTGTCAGGGCTTTTGACTGGGGGGATCACGTCGCTGTTGGGGGGTATTTTGCCAAGCGCGAACGGCAACGTATTCGCAGGCGGTCAGATTGTGCCCTTTGCCAAAGGCGGCGTTGTTGGCGGGCCAACGGTCTTTCCGTTGCGCGGGGCTACTGGCCTTATGGGCGAGGCGGGGCCGGAAGCAATTATGCCGCTGACTCGAGGGGTCGATGGGGCGCTGGGTGTCCGCGCGGCCGGCGGGGGGGTGCCGGTACATGTGACGATGAATATCACCACAGCCGACGCCGAGAGTTTCCGCCGCAGCCAATCGCAGATCGCGGCAGGTGTGAGCCGCGCACTTGCCCGTGGCCAGCGCAATCAGTGAGGAGCAGAAGATGAATTTTCACGAGGTGCGGTTCCCGGCGAACCTATCGCTCGGTTCAACGGGCGGGCCCGAACGGCGAACCGAAATCGTCACGCTGAATTCCGGCTTTGAAGAGCGCAACACCCCTTGGGCCCATTCCCGGCGCCGTTTCGATGCGGGCGGCGCCATGCGGTCAATCGATGACCTAGAAACTGTTATCGCGTTTTTTGAGGCGCGGGCGGGCCAGGTTTTTGGCTTTCGATGGAAAGACTGGACTGACTTCAAAAGCTGTGCGCCCAGTCGCGAACCTTCCTTTGATGATCAAGAAATTGGTATGGGCGACGGCCAAAAGGTGAGCTTTCAGCTTTGCAAAAACTATCGGTCGGGTGACGCGGTCTACTGCCGAGAGATCGCAAAGCCGGTGGTATCGAGTGTGACTGTGGGCGTAGCTGAGGCGGAGCTGTTCGAAGGTCAGCATTTTGACGTCGACACAGCCCGCGGCACGGTACTGTTTTATGACGCTCCGTCAGAAGGCGCACGGATCACGGCTGGCTTCACATTTGATGTGCCTGTCCGGTTTGACACTGATCGTTTGGATATGAACCTAGCAAGCTTTGCTGCCGGGTCCGTTCCGTCGATCCCCGTGGTCGAGGTGCGGGTCTGATGCGCGCGGTGGATGCGGCGCTTCAGGCGCACCTCAACACCGGCGCTACGACCCTTGCGCGGGCCTGGATCGTGCGGCGCCAGGACGGTTGGGTGATGGGATTTACAGACCACGACCGGCGCCTGGTGGTTGACGGCGTGGTTTGCGAACCTTCGTCGGGCATGGATCCAAGCGCGATCCATGCCTCGACAGGCCTATCGGTAGATAACTCCGCCGCGTCGGGGGCGCTTAGTAGCGCGGGCATCACTGATTTGGATATCGAAACCGGTAAGTTCGACAGCGCTGAGGTCTGGCACTGGTTGGTGAACTGGGCGAACCCAGCCCAAAGCCTTCTGCAGTTTCGCGGTACGATGGGTGAAATCCGCCGGGGTGAGGGCGCTTTTGAAGTGGAACTTCGCGGCTTGGCAGAGGTGTTGAACCGCCCTGTTGGGCGGACCTACATGCGCCAGTGCAGTGGCCGGTGGGCAGACACACCATGCGGCACGGGCCTTGAGGCTGCTGACTACCAGGCTGAGGACGAAGTGGATTTCTTTGAGGGACGCAAGGCATTTGAGTTAAAGCACACCGGCGAATTTGCCGAAGGCTTCTTCCTGGCGGGCGGGGTTGAGTGGCTGAGCGGGCTCAACGCCGGTGCAACCGGTGTGGTGCGTATCGATCGCCGTCGAGGGCCCGTGCGTATCGTTGAGCTTTGGGAAGAGACACGTTTTCCCATCGCGCCAGGGGACCGGTTGCGGCTTGTGGCCGGGTGCGAAACCCAGGCGCAGCTTGTTAAAGAAAAGCTGGGAACGATGGTGGATTACCGGGGTTTTCCCCATATGCCGGGGGAGGATTGGTCTGTAGCCTACCCGGTTACTGGTACTGACATGGACGGCGGGTCGCGCCAGCCATGACCCCACAACAATGCGCCATCGTGGCCGCCGCGCGCGGTTGGATCGGCACGCCCTATCGTCACCAGTCAAGCGTTCGTGGGCAGGGCGCTGATTGCCTAGGTCTGATCCGTGGCATTTGGCGAGAGGTGAAGGGCCAAGAACCCGAAGCAATGCCCATCTACACGTCTGACTGGTCCGAGATATCGCAGCATGAGCGGATGTGGGAGGGCGCACTTCGGCACATGCGCCTAGTCGAGAAGCCCGCCGCTGGAGACATGCTGCTTTTTCGGATGCGGCGCGGGGCAGTGGCAAAACACGTGGCGATCTTAGCGGGCGAAAGTGCAGCAGGGCAGACGATCATCCACGCCTATACTGGGGCAGGGGTCGTTGAAACACCCCTAACACCGCCTTGGGCCCGGCGCGTGGTGGCGAATTTCCGGTTTCCAGAGGGAGACAAGTGATGGCGACGATACTTCTATCTACTGTTGGCGCCGCAATCGGCGGCACTTTCGGTGGCACGGTCCTTGGATTGACCGGAGCGGCGGTTGGCAAGGCAATTGGCGCGTCCTTGGGCGGAGCGATCGATCAAAAACTCCTCGGTACAGGATCGCGCGTTGTTGAGACTGGTCGCATAGAATCGTTCCGGCTCCAGGGGGTGACTGAGGGTGCGGCGGTGCCGCGTGTCATGGGACGCGCGCGCATCGCTGGGCATCTGATTTGGTCGAGTAAGTTTCTTGAAAAAGTCGAGAGTACAACAAGCGGTGGGGGCAAGGGTGTTTCTGGCCCGGAGGTGACGACTCAGAGTTACAGTTACTGCGTAAGCCTGGCATTTGCCTTGGGCGAAGGGGTTATCGAACGTGTTGGGCGCATCTGGGCTGATGGCCAGGAAATTTCGCGCGAAGGCCTTCCGATGGTTGTCTACCGGGGTGATGACACACAACTGCCGGATCCCACAATCTCGGCCATTGAGGGGCTGGAAAACACGCCAGGATATCGGGGCACGGCTTACGTCGTTTTTGAGGGGCTGGATTTGTCCCCGTTTGGCAATCGAATCCCCCAGTTCAACTTTGAAGTTTTCCGAAAAGCGCAGCCGGTTCACCATACGGTCGACGACCCAGCCCAGGATATTCGCGGTGTAAACCTAATACCCGGCACCGGAGAATATGCCTTAGCCACTACCCGTGTGGAATATCCTGGAGATTTTGCCGACGGACGGTGGGGCAACGTGAATAGCACCCGGGGCGAGACTGATTTGTTGCATGCTTTGGAAGACCTACGGGCCGAGTTGCCTCAGGCGCAAAGCGTTTCGCTTGTGGTGTCCTGGTTCGGCGACGACTTGCGCTGCGGCGACTGCACGCTGACCCCGCGGGTTGAACAGACCGCCGTTGACGGTGTGCCAATGCCCTGGGTGGTATCTGGACAGGCAAGGTCGACAGCCCGAACTGTTAGCCAGGTTGATGAGCGTCCCGTGTTTGGTGGCACGCCCGCCGATGCGGCCGTCCTCGAGGCCATCCAAGAGGTGAAAGATGGGGGCCAGCGGGTTGTCTTTTATCCATTTATCCTAATGGATATTCAGAGGGACAACGGACTCGGCGACCCCTACAGCGACAACGCCGATCAGCCGGTAATGCCATGGCGGGGACGGATCACCGGCTCGGCCGCGCCGGGGCGCCCCGCCACACCAGATCAGACCCCTGCGGCGGCGGACGAAGTTGCGTCGTTCTTTGGCAGCGCGGCCCCGGATGATTTTGCCATTGTCGATGGAGACGTGGTCTATAGCGGCCCGGCCGAGTGGTCTTATAGACGGTTCATCCTGCACTACGCCTGGCTTTGCAAACTGGCGGGTGGCATTGAGGCATTTAACATCGGATCTGAAATGCGCGGCCTGACCCAGCTTCGCGATGCTATTGCTGGTTTCCCGGCGGTTGTAGCCTTGCGCACGCTCGCGGCGGACGTGCGTGCGGTTTTAGGGCCTGACGTGAAGATCGGCTATGCTGCTGACTGGTCAGAGTATTTCGGTTACCACCCCGGCAACGGGGACGTGTTCTTCCATTTGGATCCGCTTTGGTCGGCCGCTGAAATCGATTATGTGGGCGTTGACAACTATATGCCCATTGCTGATTGGCGCGATGAGTTCGGGCATGCTGACGAAGGCTATGGGTCAACTTATGCGCTTGATTACCTGCGGGCGAATATTGCCGGCGGCGAGGGCTATGATTGGTATTATCCCACCTCGATAGATCGGGACGCTCAGGCCAGAGTTCCAATCACCGACGGTGCTTTCGGAGAGCCGTGGGTTTTCCGCTACAAAGACTTAGTGAATTGGTGGCGTCGGCCCCACTACAACCGTATTGGCGGAGAGCGTTTGCCCGTGCCCACAAGCTGGGCGCCTGAGGCAAAGCCAATCCGTTTCACGGAATTAGGCTGTCCGGCTGTCGACAAAGCGGCTAACCAGCCCAACGTGTTTTACGATCCGCTGTCTAGCGAATCCGCGCTGCCCTATTATTCAGACGGGTCAGTCGACGGCTTTATGCAGGCGCAATACCTTCGGGCCACCTACGCCCATTGGAGCGATCCAACAAAAAATCCGACGTCGGATATCTATTTCGGCCCCATGGTAGATCTGGAAAACAGCCACGTTTGGGCCTGGGACAGCCGCCCCTGGCCTGAATTTCCTACAAAGCTTGACGTTTGGTTGGACGGGGGCAAACACGCCCGGGGCCACTGGCTAACAGGACGGTTTAATGAGCAACCGTTGGCCGCTGTTGTGGCCGAGATTTGCGAGCTTTCTGGCCTAACAGATATCGATGTGTCAGAGCTTTATGGCACCACCGCAGGTGTTGTTTTGACCAGCATCGAAACTGCGCGCCAGGCCCTGCAACCGCTAATGTTGGCCTATGATTTCACTTGCTTTGAGGAAAGCGGGAAGCTTGTTTTTCGAAACCGGAGTGAGGTTGTGGCGGACACGGTAGCAGCGCCAGACCTTGTGATACTGACCGGTGAGCCTGTGGTGTCGAAAACGCGGGCGCCAGAAGCTGAAACTGCGGGGCGCGTGCGCGTTTCTTATTGGGACGAAACGCGCGATTATCAAACAGGGGCTTCTGAGTTTGTTTTGGCTGACGATGATAGCCCGGCCACAAATGGGTTCGAGCTACCGGTGGTGTTGCGTCCAGACGAAGGCCAGGCTGTGGCAAGCCGAGCACTGGCGGCCGCGCGCGTGGCGAGGGACGAACTTAAGATCGCTTTGCCGCCCAGCCATGTAGCAATCGCCCCGGGGGATGTGCTCAAACTCGCAGACGGGGGCACGGACGCCACCTACCGCGTGGAACGCATCGAAGAGCAAGGCGCGCGGGTCGTAGAAGCCCAGCGGATTGAGCAATCAGTCTACAAGTTGAAAGACCTAAGTAGCGTCCTACCCAGCGCGTCGCGCCTGCAGGTCGCACGCGGTGTGCACCTTGCTTTTCTGGACCTCCCGCTGTTGCGGGCGGATCAGGCTTCGGTTGCACCAAGAGTTGCTGCCACATCGCTACCGTTTCCGCGGGGTGGTGCCGCGGTCTTTTCCTCGGCGACCGACGAGGGTTTCTCGCTCAATTCCGTGATCGAAACACCAAGCCAATTTGGCGTCACACGTACTGCCCTCGCTAAGGCGGCCCCCGGGCGGTGGCACGCTCGCGCTCATCTGCGTGTGCGATTGTCTCGTGGGGCGCTACAAAGCCGCACAACGCAGGATGTGCTTGGTGGGGCCAACGTGATCGCATTGGGCGATGGGTCCGCCGCAGGGTGGGAAATTCTACAATTCCAGGAAGCCGAGTTGCAGGGGGACGGTGATTACATCTTGCGCGAACTCCTTCGGGGTCAGCTTGGAACCGATGCTGATATGCCCGCGGTATGGGCGTCGGGAAGCCAAGTCGTGGTGCTGGATCGCACCCTAACAGCGCTTGATCTTGATGCGTCCCAGCGGGGGTTGGAGCGTCAGTGGCGCTATGGGCCCGCAGCGCTACCGGCAAGTGACGGGTCCTATGCTACACGGACCGAAGCGTTTGATTTTGTGGCTCTACGCCCCCTAAGCCCTGTGCATCTGCGGGCGTTCGTGGGTGGTAGTTTGCAGGTTACTTGGGTCCGTCGCACACGGGTGGACGGAGACAGTTGGCAGGGTCTGGACGTACCCTTGGGG
>JBCCMR010000056.1:0-12303 GCA_039026255.1 Pseudomonadota bacterium | reverse complement strand
GGCCAAGACCCTTTCGAACCACAATATCGCCATCGCCAGTGCGGTCATTGCGACCTACGGGGAACAGGCGGTGGATGTATTTTACGTCAAAGACATGTTCGGGCTGAAAGTGCACAACCTGGCCCGGCAGAAACGGGTGACCGAGGCTCTGCGCAACGCTATTGAGCGGGGGGTTGCGGTGGCTATGGAGGGGTCTGGCCTGTGACACGGCCCATCCGCCTGATCGCGGGTTTCTTCACGGTTGGCGCCTGGACTTTGATGTCTCGGATCATGGGCTTTCTACGCGACATCCTTATCGCCGCCTTCTTCGGGGCGGTCCCCATTGCCGAAGCTTTCCAGGTGGCTTTCGCCCTGCCCAATATGTTCCGCCGCTTTTTTGCAGAAGGGGCGTTCAACATGGCCTTTGTGCCCATGTTTTCAAAAAAACTGGAAAGCGCGGTCGAAGCCCGGGCCTTTGCCGTGGATGCCATGGCGGGGCTTGGGACTGTGCTGATTGCGCTGACCCTGGTGGCGCAACTAACCATGCCCTGGTTTGTCTACGCGATGGCATCGGGTTTTCAGGGGGATGCGCGGTTTGACCTGGCCATAGACTTCGCACGCATCTGCTTTCCCTATATTCTATTCATTTCTCTTGCTGCGCTTCTGTCGGGCGTGCTGAACGCCACCGGGCGTTTTGCCGCCGCCGCTGCGGCGCCGGTGCGTTTGAACATCGTGTTGGTCGGGGCCATGGGCGGTGCCTGGGCGCTGGGCGCCGATGTCGAGCGGGCGCTGGTCTGGGGGGTGCCCGTGGCGGGTGTGGCGCAGATGGCGCTTGTTTGGTGGGCCGCGACCCGGGCCGGGTTTCGCCTGGCTCCGCGACTTCCCCGGCTGACGCCTGATATGCGGCGCCTGGCGATCATTGCGGCGCCCGCGGCCCTGGCGGGCGGGGTGGTGCAGGTGAACCTTCTCGTGGGGCGCCAGGTGGCGAGCTATTTTGACGGCGCGATCCAGTGGCTTGCTGTGGCGGACCGGCTTTACCAGTTGCCGCTGGGCGTGGTGGGGATTGCCATCGGCGTAGTGCTATTGCCCGAACTCAGCCGTCGCCTGTCGGCAGGCGATACCGCGGGCGGGCGCCACGCGTTTAACCGTGCGACCGAGTTCGCCCTGGCGCTGACCCTGCCCGCTGCGGCGGGGTTGATTGTGGTGCCGGGTGCGGTGGTGTCGGTGCTTTTTGAGCGGGGGGCGTTCGGGTCTGCGGACAGCGCGGCCACGGCGGCGGCCTTGGCCATCTATGCGGCGGGACTGCCTTTCTTTGTGCTGCAGAAGGTCCTTCAGCCGCTTTATTTTGCGCGGGAGGATACGAAGACGCCGTTCTACTACGCGCTGGTGTCGATGGTGTTGAACGCGGTTCTGGCGATCGGTCTCGCCGGGCCTTTAGGGTATCTTTCGGCGGCGCTGGCCACAACGGTGTCCGCGGCGGCGATGACGGTGCTTTTGTGGCGCGGGGTCCGGGGGATGGGGGATGCGGCGCGGCCTGACGACAGGCTCCGCCGCGCGGTGCCGCGGCTGGCGATTGCCACGTTGGTTCTGGCCGCGGTGGCCTGGGGGATGGGTGCCGCGCTGGGCGAGGCGCTTGTGACGCCCACCTGGCGCTATGGGGCGCTTGCAGCGCTGATCGGGGTTAGTCTGATTGCCTACGGGGCGGCCTGCCACCTGACCGGTGCCATACGGATCGAGGACCTGCGCCGCTTGCGCCGCGCCCGTTAGCGGCGGCGCAGGCGGTCGTGCCACCAGCGCCAGTTGGCGCCGGGCACAGGGACAAGCGCTGCGGTGATCAAAAAGCCGAAGATCGCGCCGCCAAGGTATTCAAACCAAAAGCTGCCCCCGAAGAGCACCGCGAAAAGCCCAATCACAACCCCGAGACCGATGACGATGCCGAACGCCTCGCGCCCTTGGGCACCTTGGGCCCGTCGGTGGGTGTAGAGAAGCCATGTTAGCGCGCCCACAAGCCCGTAAGTCCCCGGCCCGCCGCCGATGATCACAATCGCAGGGTCCAGCACGATTGTCGCCGCCAGAGGGGTCAGCACGGTCGCTGAGACGAAAATCAACGCAACGTGGGTGTTTGATGTCCGTTCCCCCACCCATTTTCCCAGTGCCAGGATGAAAACGATACGGAAAGCGCAATCAACTGGCCCCCGGTGCACTAGCGGGTAAGTGAAGAAACGCTTGATCCCGTCCCAAGGGTATTGGCCCAGGTCGTGCATTTGACGGGCGATTTCCGAGTAGAAGCCAAAGGACTGCGCCATTGTCAGCCGCCAGCCCGCCGCGGTTGGTCCGCCGATAAGCCCGGCTTCGCCCGCCTGGAAGATCACCTCGGCGGCGCCAAAAAACAGCGCCAAAAGGACAACCACCGGCGGTAGGCTGTTGAAAAGCGGCTCGGGCGGCTCATCGGAGTGCATTGACGGGTTCCTTGCCGTTGACGTCCTAAGCCTTCATAGCGATAAGCCCGCAATCCACCAGAGCGCCGAGACGAGACTAATGTCGCAACCTACTTTTACGCCGCGGGTTTTTTCCGGGATCCAGCCGTCGGGTAACCTGACACTGGGTAATTACTTGGGCGCGGTTAAACGTTTTGTTCAGATGCAAGAGGACGGGATCGAGACAGTCTACTGCATGGTCGATCTGCACGCGATCACCGTCTGGCAGCCACCCGATGTGCTGCGCCAAAACACCCGCGAACTGGCGGCAGCTTTTATTGCCTGCGGGATCGATCCGACCCGCTCGATCCTTTTTAACCAAAGCCAAGTGGCAGAGCATGCGCAACTGGGTTGGATTTTTAACACCGTTGCCCGGGTCGGTTGGATGAACCGCATGACGCAATTCAAAGATAAGGCTGGAAAAAATGCTGAGAAGATGTCGCTTGGGCTTTACGCATATCCGTCGCTGATGGCTGCTGACATTCTTCTTTATCATGCAACCCACGTGCCCGTCGGGGAGGATCAAAAGCAGCACGTAGAACTGACCCGTGACATCGCCCAGAAGTTTAACCACGATTACGGGGTAGACTTCTTTCCCGAGCCAGAGCCTGTCATAGACGGCGCTGCCACCCGGGTGATGAGCCTGCGTGACGGCACCAAGAAAATGTCGAAGAGCGATCCGAGCGACATGAGCCGCATCAACATGACCGACGACGCGGACACGATCGCCAAGAAGATCCGCAAGGCAAAAACGGACCCGGAGCCCTTGCCTTCGGACGCGGCGGGTCTTGCGGATCGGCCCGAGGCGCGCAACCTCGTCAACATTTACGCGGCTCTTGCAGGGACGTCCATTGATGCGGTGTTGCAGGACCATGGGGGCAGCCAATTCGGGGCGTTCAAACCGGCGCTGGCTGATCTGGCGGTGGCAGAGCTCGGACCGATCACCGGGGAAATGGCCCGGTTAATGGCGGACCCGGCGGAAATCGACAGCACTCTCGGGCGCGGAGCGGCCAAGGCGCGAGAGATCGCCGCACCGGTATTGGCGCGGACCTACGATATCGTCGGGATGATCCGGTCTGGCTGACCGCCCGATCAAATAGTTAACAGAGATCAAATAGTTAACAAAGATTGAACCGAGGCGTATCCAAGAAGCTTCCTTATGAAGCTTCAAATACATGCGCCAGAGTTAACGATCTGTTAGTTTTTGGCTTCTGATGCGGGCGATTTTTTTGGGTGGTTCTCGATGCGTGTGAGCGGATTTAGGTGTAAGGCTCTGATATGCCCAGTCTTAGGCTAGGGGCGGGCCAGGCCCGCCTTAGCTTTTGCGAGGGTGTTTTGAACCTGCCGACGTGGGTTGCGGGGCTAAACGGCGCATTCGTTGAATTTCGGCCCGTGGCCCAGATCCACCAAATTCCTCCCTGCCGGCGTCTGCCGTTCCGAGGCTCAAAGTAAATAACCCATTAATGTTGAAGCATCTAAGAAGCTTCAAAACATACGTCCCGGTTCATTAATGCTAAGTCTAAACAAGCTGCTGGGTCAGCATCAAGGTCTGCCGGGTTTCTCGCCTGTGTTTCATGCTTCGCCGCAGATAAATCCAGGCGCATCTCAGAAGCTTCAGTAGGAAGCTTCAAAACATACGCCGCCGCTTACGCTTCCTTTACCTCATTGGCGCAATCTCGGGCAAATCACCCACACAAAAGCCATCCGTTGCCACCTATGCTTTCGCTGCAATCCTTCCCGCTCTGACTGGCCCATAGACACCCAATGGTCTGCAGACTAGCCTTTGTCCATGAGCTTTCTCATGACCCTCAGGGCCCGCCACGCCGCGGTGACCGACTGGCAGGAACGCGGTCTTCTCGATGCCCCTACGGCCCAGGCGTTACGCGCCGATATCGGTCCGGTTCCCGCGGGGCGCAGTTTTTCGGACATCGTTGTCCTTTTGGCGGTCATCTGCCTGGGCTTCGCAACCATGACGTTTGTGGCCGCCAACTGGGACGCCATGACACGCGCGGCCCGTTTTGCCACGCTGGGTAGCACCACTATGGCGTTTTGGGGCGCGGCGCTCGGCGCCCAGGCGCGCGGCAATCCCTGGGTGGCGGAGGCGCTTGTGCTGGGCGCCTGCGCGTCATTCGGCGCCACGCTCATGTTCGAGGGCCAAGCCTACCACATCCAAGGGCCCCCGTCGGGCGCGACGCTCCTGTGGTCTGTGGGCACGCTCTTCGCCGCCGCCGCCACCCGATCCGTGCCCGCGCTTTGCCTCGCTATTGGGCTGACACTCCTTCACGCATTTATGTTCACCAATTTGTTCAGCCGTAGCTACACGGTTGAACTCACCTACCTGCCGCTGACCCTTGCGGCTGGCGTCATCGCCTTTTGGCTGCGGTCACGGGCGGCGGCGCATTTGATCGCGGTTTCTCTTGTGGCCTGGTGGGTGGTCAATGTGCTCACCTACGTCTTCTCGCTCGACATAACCGGGCCCATGCTGGTGAGCCTATTCGCCCCTTTTCCGCTCATCGCAGGGCTTTTGCTTTCGGACAGCGGCCTGCGCCTTTTGCGTGGATTTGAACGTCCTGGCATAGCCTACGTGGCGATCGGCTATTTTCTTCTCTACCTGATTTGGTTCGGGGCCACGCGCCTGTCCCAGTTTGTTTTGCCCGTCGGGACCGTTCTGGGCGTTGTTGGCGGGACCTTTTTCCTCGGCGTTGTTTCGGGTCTTTTTGCCTACCGGTCCGGCTCTTCCAACCGCTACGACATCCTGATTGGCCTTGCCCTGCAGGTGGCTGGGCTACCGCTCCTGCTGAGTTTTTTGGGCGCCGATGACTGGGGCGATATCTCGGGGATTGTCTTGCTAGTGGCTGTGGCGGTGACGCTCTTTGCCGTGCCCGTGTGGCTTTTGCGTATGGGTCGGCGGCTGGACTACGCGCCGCTGTTTTGGGTCGGGGGTTTGGGTTTTGCGGTGGCGTTGGTCTGGCTCTATGCTGAAACGCTGGGGACGCTTCTGGGCACGGCTGCGTTCTACTTTTTGGCAGGTGTGGTTTTGCTCGCCGGGGTTTTGGCGGCCCGCTACCCCCAACGGCGGAGGGCGACCCGATGACCCGCTACGCGCTCGGTGTTCTGGCGGCCATTGTTCTCCAGGCGGGGATCGTGGGGTTTATCCTTTTTGACCGGGCGCAAGCCCTGGCCACCGGCGAGGAGGTGCGCCTAGAGACCGGGTTTGTTGATCCGCGCGACATTTTCCGGGGCCACTACGTCACGCTGAACCTGCGCATTTCGCGGCTGAACCGGGGCGACGTCGACTTCCCCGCCGACTTGGATCGGGGCGAAGTGGTCTATGTGGCGCTGTCCCAGCCAGAGGAGGGGTTCGCCCAGGCGGTGTCCGTTCACCGCAGCCCGCCCGACGGGATGCCCAGCATCCGCGGAACGGTACGTTTCGGCAGCAACGAAAACCGACTGACCTTGGAGTTTCCGTTTGACCGCTACTTCGCCCCCAAAGACCGGGCGCTAGAGCTTGAAGGCCTGCGCCAAGATATGAAGCTTGGCGTGATTTTGGCGCTCTCCCCGGACGGGACGGGTATGATCAAGGGCATCGTGGCCGACGGCGACGTGATCTACGAAGAGCCGATTTTTTAGCCGCTCAGATCACGGCCCGCTCCAGGATCGGCTGATCCGCTGCGATACGGCCAAAGTGGAACGGGCTAAGGTCGAGCGTCTTGTATTCCCCGTGCACGACCCATTCTGCCACGCCGCGCCCCATGGCCGGTGATTGCTGCAGCCCGTGCCCCGAAAACCCGTTGATGAAGAGAAAGTTCTCCACCTCCGGATGGGGCCCCAGGATCGCGTTGTGGTCAAAGACGTTCATGGCGTAGTGGCCCGCCCATTCAGACGTCACCCGAAGCGCGTCAAACTGCGGGATGCGGTGGGCGATGGCGGGCCAGATGTGGTTGCCCCAGATATCGTGGTCCATGGCAAAGTCGTCGAAGGGCACCGCCGGGTCGATATCGCTGTGCCCCCCGGCCAGGTAGGTGCCGCCGCCGACCTCACGCACGTGGACCCCGGTGGGGTCGATGGTCAGGGGCAGAGGTTGCTTAAGCGGCCGCTCGGCTCTGAATATCCAGGTAAATCGCTTTCGCGGTTCTACCGGCAACGGGATGCCCGCCAGGGCAGCCGTGCGCGCCGCCCGGGGACCGCTGGCGTTCAAAAGCTGGCCGCAGGATACCTCGTGTCCGCTGGACAGGATGACGCTCTCGATGCAGCGGCCCTCGCGCTTGATCGCCACCACCTCGTTGGTCAGGTACTCCACCCCCCGTTCGCGGGCCTGCCGCCGCCACCAGTCAAAGACGGTGGCCCCATCCCAGTAGCCTTCGTCCACGGTGTTGATCGACCCCAGGACAATGTCGTCGAGATGGTAGAACGGATACTCCGCGGCGATTTCATCCGGGGTCAAAAGCCGCGTACCCGCGCCCGCGGCCAACTGCACCTTCTGATTGCGGCGCAACACATCGGCGAAGCCTTCGTTGGCTGCCAGGTACATGTACCCGAAATTTTGTATCGACAGTTCCGGCACCCGAGGGTCGCCCCCCATGCGCGCGCGCAGGTTTTTTACAAAATCGGCGGTGAACTGGCTGATGCGGACGTTGAGTTCAGTCGAAAACTGTTGGCGGATGCAGCTGTTGGTGTGGGCGGTCGAACAGGCGCTGTAGGTCGGGTCCCGTTCCACAACCAGGATGCGCCCGTCAAAGCCCATATCCGTCAAAAACCATGCCGCCGAGGACCCCATGATCGCGCCGCCGACGATTATCAGATCATAGCTGTCGTGGGCCGGGGCTTCGCCTTCGGGCATAGCGTGTCTCCTAACGGGGTGGATTAAAGATAAACCGGCGGGCGGATTGTCACCAGGTTATCCATACGATCTATGTAGTAGTTATCGTCGTCATAGGCATCACCCAATGCGGCCACCAGGTCCTTCGGCCAGTGGTCGTCTAGGCTGGTATCGGCGGTCCAGGGGAATCTTTCAATGAACTTGGTTTCGATCTTGTCCCAGTCGCCCGATTTTGCCGGTTGGTCTTGAAGATATTGGAAAAGGAGCGTTGCGCCCCGCAAGGAGAACTCATTGAGGATGGTTGTGCCCGCGTCTTGGAAAAGCTCTTTGTTGGGCACGCCCGAAAACGCCTGGGCCACCTGTCGCCACATGCGCGGGTAGTCTTCGTAGGCCCACACGGTGACGGGAACCTCTGCCTCGGACCCCTGCAACCGGTGCAGAAGTTCGGACCAGCGCAAATCGTCGGGTTCCGACGAGGCGGTAAACTCCCCGTAGCCCACGTTAGGCTGGTGGCGTAGGCTGGCGCCGTAGCAGGACGGCAAAAGGCTCGCTGTATTGCGGGTCACAAAATAGAGCCGCACCTGGCAGAGCCCTTCAAGTTCCCGAAGCATTTGGAATGTGGTGGCGCTGGCCCGCGGGTAGTAGATGCCGTTCTTGTGGGGCCGTAGCATCGAACCCGCTATCTCTGGGTCGATGATCAGCACCCGCTCCGGGTTGCGCCCCTCTGTCAGGTGGTGGAGGAAGTCTTTGCCCGTCGACTCGGTCGTGTTGTTCTTTCGCACGGCCTTCAAAAGCGTCTGGCGGGCATTCCCCGCGCGCACCTTCTGCGGCAGGATTGTTCCGTGGTGGGCCAAAAGGTCGGCGTTGGCCTCAAGCTGCGTGCGCAGATGCTCCAACCCCGTGCGGTGGGCGCCGATCAACATGCGTAGTTCCATGGCCGTTCCTTACGCCGCCTAGTGCTGGGTTTCGCCCCGTTCTACCGTAAAAAACCACTCCCCGCCGGGGGTGTTAGCGACCACCTGCTCGGGCACGCAATCGGGCCCGGTCAAAAACACGTTGGCCCCGAAATGAGTGTGCATGCGCGACAGCCGCTGCATTCGGTCGCCGGTGATTTCTTCATAAAAAGTGCTGAATTTTTCCGTGGCGCGCAATTCGTCGATTTTGGCCCGGTGGCGGCGAACCGCTTCGTGGTGAAGCGCGGCCACAGCGGGGTTTTCCATCAGGCGGTCGAACTCCGCCCTGGCGGCGGGGATCATGCGGATGATGGTGGTTTCTTCTTCGGCGTTGTTGTTCATGCGAAACCAGTAGGCCAGCCCTTGGTCCCGGTCCACGTGGTTCACGCGGCCCCGGTCACGTTTCACCAAGAAGCTTTCGGCGGATCGCACCGCGTAGTGATTTAGCTGTACCAGGTCGTAGCCGTAGGTTGCCGTCGTCGAACGCCATGCGTTGCGGTATGTGTCGCGGGGCAGCGGGCGGCCAGAGCCGTTGACCCAGTTGATCGCCTCCCAAAGCTGCGGATTGAGCCCCTTGGGCCTATGCACCCCCAGTTTTTTGAAAAGCCCGATATTCTGGAAAAGGGTCTTGAAACCCCAGGCCTGGTGGGGCTTGCGCGCCAATTCTGGGGCGCATCGGGTGAACTGGCCGATGATGAAATCCGGATCGAACCCGTGCACGTCGCCGTTTCCAAAAAGCCGCCAGGTCATGGCGATCATATTGGCGTCGGGCACGGCGGCAAAGAGCGCGTCGAGCGTACCGTCTCCCACCTTCACGTTGATGTATTCGTCCACGTCCATGCAGACGGCCCACTTTGCGTTTGCGATAAGCGGCTCTTCCTCCGCCGCCTGAAGTGCCGCGTGCTGGGGTTTGAGCCCGGTGCCCTTGAACGGGTTCTCGCGCCATTCCACCACGCCCGCTTTTTGCAATTCCTGCAAAAGCGTGTCCGTGCTGTCCGTGCAGTCGTTGGTGTAGACCAGAAAATCGTCCACCCCTATGGCCCGATGGTAAGCGATCCATTCCAGGATAAAGGGGCCCTCGTTCTTCATGGTCGTGACAATCGCCACCCGTCCGCGGCCCCCGTCCACCGGCGGTGCGGCCATCTGGGGCATCCGTTCAGGTGTGACCGGGAAATGGCGCCCCATAAACTCCATCAATGGCGGATGCTCTATTAGGCTGCTTTTGGGGACAAGCTTCGACACCGATCCGGCGTGGTGCCGCAAGGCCATGCACCGGTAGAAGGGGTGCAGGCTGCCGCCCGCGAAGTTGACATTGCCGATGCGGATCAAACGCCAGGTGGCGGCATCGCCTGCAACCGCCGGTGCGACGCACCAGCGCTGTTTGAGCTGGCGGTTGTCGAATTGCACGCAGATGTGGTCCGCGTGGTGCATCAGCGCCTTCTTGCGGCCCCGCCAGGGGTAGACGTGGCGCCCGGCGCAGACCACCACACCGGTGTCGGATCCCACCGCGCTGTCGAAAACGTTGCCGCCCTCCCCGGTCAAAAGGTCGTAGACGTCCAGGTTGGCCACTGCGCGGGCGTCGCCCAGGAAGCGGGTGCGCAGCGCCTCGTAAACCAGTACGTCCGATAGGGGGCTGCGCCAGGGGTCGGGGGGCGGGACCTCCATGCGGTCCTTGCCGGGGGCGTCCGGGGTGCAGAACGGGTGGTTTTCCGGGGGCAAGTCCGGGCGGCCCAGGGGGCTATCGGCCTCGATCACCAGCACATCCACGGAAATGTCGCGGGCGCGGATGGCCTTTTCGATCTTGGCGGCAAACTCGGGGTTTGTGCCGGGTTCGGCGCGGCTTAGGATCACGGCCGCGCTCAGCCCTTGGGTTTCGGCGTGGAAGGCCAACCAGTCGATGACCGCTTCGCCCCGCTCGCCGTTCCTGATGGTCACAAAAGCGTTTTTGCCCGCGAAGAGGTCCCGTTCGACGGGGGCGGGGGTGATTTCGACCCGTTTTCCAGCAAATAGCATTGCAACAGGTGCCGTCAGATCACCTTTACCCGGCGCCTCGCAGATGACCCAGGGCGCACCGCCGATGGAGCGCACTTCGGAAATTGTCAGTCCGTCCACAGGGGTTAGGTAGTCGGCCACGGTGCCGCCCCGGAAGAACAGGTGGACACGGCGGGTGTCGCCTGCGCCAGGTTCGGCCACGGCGTCGATCAGGACGATCTTGTTGGCCTCGGCCCCGCGCATCTTGCGGCGGATCAGGCTACCCATCGGCGCGAGCCTTCAGTTGGGCCGCGATAAAGGCGCGCGTTCGGGCGGCGGGTGGCGGGGTGGAGCCAGCCAGGAGGCCAAGACGCCAGATCATCCGCTCGACCTCGATATCTGCGCGCGCCTCGGCGATGCGGTTTTGGTGCCACGTGACCGACGTGCTGTGGGCTTCGCTTACGCCAGGTAGACCCATGATAAAATTGCGTTCCTCATTGACCCGGGTCGCGAAACGGGCGATGGACGTGTCGATTTCCGCGCACCAGTTCCGCTCCGCCCAGTAGGACAGGTCCACCGGACGGTCCGCGTGGTTGGGCAACCCGCGGCGGCCCTTCATCACAAATTCCTCGGCCGATCGGACGCTGTAGTGGTTCAGGACCGGCATCACTTGGCCAAAGCCAGGCTGCCCATACGCGGTGATGATGCGCGGTTCCTCAGCACGCAAGAGCGCGGCGCCATCGGCCAAGCGCCAGTCGACCGCCGTGTCCTTCTTCAGACGCGGTCGGTGCACGCCCAGCTTCTGGAAGGCGCGCGGACGGCAGATTGTTTTGAAAAGATGCGCCAAGGGATAGTGCAACCCACGCGGCGCGCAGCGGGTGAAGCGTTCGGTGACGGGGCGGTCTTCATAGGTTTCCTGGGCTGACCCGAAAAGGCGCCAGGGCACTGAAATGGCGTCCGGTGCCCCGCAGGCTGCCACCAGATCGCCCACGGTTTTCATAGGTTCCGGCAGATTGAGGTATTCGTCCACGTCAAAGAAAAGCACCCGATCCGCCGCGCGCACGCGGGGGTGGCGGTCTACCAGGCGCAGGGCTTGCCATTGCACGGTTTTGTCGCCTTTGGGGCGAAACGGTACATGGGTTACTGCGCCGCCTGCGTCGAGGACATCCAAAAGCGTGTCTGCGCCGTCGGCGCAGTCGTGGGTGACGATCACAAAACCTGCAAAGCCCAGCGCGCGGTGGTGCGCAAGCCAGTCGACGATGTAAGGGCCCTCGTCGCGCAGACAGGTTACACCTAGCACAGTCACTGGCGCGCCTCATGGGCCGCAATCAGGCGGTCCTGGCGGTGGCCGACACCGCGTTCTTCCATGTAGCGGAGCATGTTGACCCGGTACATCCACAGCTTGCCCCGCGCCCGAATATGGTTGGCAAAGCTGCGCCGGGTGAGCGTGCCGAAGATGCCTTCGCCCATCACCGGTTTCAACTGATCCATCTTGCTAAGCGCCAGCGCGGTGCGGTGACCCAGACCCGGCGCCCGCAGGTATACAAGATTATTTCCTGTCAAACGTGTCACTTGCTTGGTGTCATTGATGTGGAAGTTATCGTATATCAGGTAAGCTTTGTTGGCCCAGCGGACCGTGCGCGCGGCATCGGAATAGCGCAGCGACCAATCGCCGAGCTTGCCTTTTTTGAATCGGTTCTCCCAAGGTACCAGGTCTTCGCGAAGCGTGGTTTGCGGGCTAAACGCAATCACGTTGCAGCCGGGCGCCATGCCGCAGAACGCAAGGGCAGCAAAGCCGCCCATGGATGTGCCGCAAAATGTAACGTGTTCGAATTGCTTGAAAAAACCGTTACTCTTCATGCGGTCCAGGAAGGCGATCAGCCGTTCGTCCCGGAACCAGCGCGGCGATTGGGTAAAGACCCCCATGTGCGACCAGTTGTTGTAAGCGCAAAACGAGGCCGCCCAGGCCTCTTTGTCGTAGCCCGGGTGACCGGCGTCGGCCAGGTTGTCGAAGCTGACCACCAGTTGCGTGCGGCGCCGTTCCACGAAAGCCACCGCGTATTCACCCATCTTATGATAAAAACCGTCACGGCCACCGGCGGGG
>JBCCMR010000055.1:0-12410 GCA_039026255.1 Pseudomonadota bacterium | reverse complement strand
GAGGAGTTGCGCAACGCCCGCTCTCCGGTGCGGGCGATCGAACTGGGGTACGAGCGGGCCTTTTCGGCCATCATCGACGCCAATATCACCACGCTGATCGCAGCGCTGATCCTCTTTGTGATGGGGTCGGGGCCGGTGAAGGGCTTCTCCATCACGCTGGGCTTTGGGATTGTCACGTCTGTATTCACGGCCATCTGGGTGACGCGGCTTATGATTGCCATTTATGTGGAACGGGTGCGGCCCAAGACGATCGAGGTATGAACCCATGCGGCTGAAACTTGTCCCCACTGATACCAACGTCGACTTCTTCCGCTTTGCCCGCGCGACCTTTGGCGCGTCTGTCCTAGCGATGGTGGCGTCGGTTGTGCTCTTTTTTACGCTTGGCTTGAACTACGGCATCGATTTCCGGGGCGGCACAACGATCCGCACCGACAGTGCCGTTGCGGTCGACGTGGGCGCCTACCGCGACGCCCTGACCGCGCTTGAACTGGGCGATATCGCCATCGCCCAGGTGAACGACCCCACCCGGCCTGACCAGAACGTGGCGCAGGTGCGCATTCAAGCCCAGGAGGGCGAAGAGGCCGTAACTGCGGCGGTCGTTCGCGCGGTCCAGCATGCGCTGGCCGAAACGACCGGCGGGGCGGTCTTTTTGGACGTGACCATGGCAAGTGACGATTTCACACCGCCTGCGGATGCCCGGGAATTGCCCGGTGGCTTTCGGGTTAGCTATCCGGCGGGCACTACCCTTGAGGCGCTCGCCGCCGAGGAAGACCGCCTTCAGGACACTGTCGGTGCCTTTCAGGCGGCCGTGGTCAGCTACGAGCGGATGACCTTTCCCCAGGTGGACAGCGTAGGACCCAAAGTGTCCGGCGAACTGGTGCAGACGGCTGTTATTGCAGTTGTCTTGGCGGTTTTGGCTGTCCTCTTCTACATCTGGTTGCGGTTCGAATGGCAGTTTTCTGTGGGCGCGGTGGCAGCCCTTGTGCACGACATCACATTGACCATCGGCATCTTCAGCCTTTTGCAAATCCGCTTTGACCTAGCGATCATCGCAGCTCTTTTGACGATCGTGGGCTACTCGCTCAACGACACGGTCGTGGTCTTTGACCGCGTCCGCGAAAACCTACGCAAGTACAAAGTCCGCCCGCTGGTGGAGGTGCTAAACCTTTCCATCAACGAAACGCTATCCCGGACGGTGATGACCTCGGTCACGACGCTGATCGCGCTGATATCGCTTTTCATTCTGGGCGGCGACGTGATCCGCGGATTCGTTTTTGCGATGATCTGGGGGGTGATCGTGGGGACCTATTCGTCGGTTTTTGTGGCCTCGGTGATCCTCTTGCGGCTGGACGTAAAGCGCGACTGGTCGAAGCCTGACGCCAATACTGGCAATCAATTCGCCAACGTCGACGCCTGAGCTTTCGCCGGTGGAGCTTTTGATCGCCATGCTGGCCATGCCGGGGCTGGGCTGGGTGGTGGCGGGGGCCGTGGCGGCGGGCGTGGTGCGGGGCTTTACCGGCTTTGGCACGGCAATGATTTATCTGCCGGTGGCGGCCACGGTGGTCGATCCGGTCACGGCCTTTGTGTCGCTTGTGGTGATGGATATCTGGGGGCCGGTGCCGCTGGTGCCGCGGGCCTGGCGGGACGCCGCACGCCGGGACCTGGCGCTTTTGACGGCGGGGGTCGTCTTGATGCTGCCGGTGGGGATCACGATCCTGTCGGCGATGACCGGCGACACCTACCGGTGGGTGGTGGGAATCGGTGTCTTTTGTGCCCTTGCTGCGATGCTTTCCGGGGTGCGCTATCCCAGACCGCTGACGGTGCCGGTGATCCTGGGCACCGGGGGCATCGGCGGTTTTTTGGGCGGGGCCTCTGGGCTCGCAGGGCCGCCGGTAGTTGTTCTTTACATGGCCTCGTCGCTACCGCCTCAGACGGTGCGGGCAACGCTTCTCCTGTTTCTTATCATATTTGACCTGTTGGTTTTACCGGTGCTTTGGTGGCGCGGCGATCTGGAGGCCGGCGCGGTTGTGCTGGGCGCGGTCCTTGTGGTGCCCTACGGGATCGCGGGTGTTGTGGGGCAGCGGTTTTTCCGCCCTGAGGCGGAGCGCACCTACCGCGCCATCGCTTATCTGACCATTGCATTCTCAGCCTTAGTGGCGCTGCCGATCTGGCGCTAGGCCGCGGGTGGCTGCGGTTCTCCCCAAGCCGCCTGACACGCCCTTAAATGCGGGGGCTGAGGCGGCTTCTGGGGCGTAACGGGCCCGCACACCCCCTTTCCCTGCGCGTTCAGCTTGCTATGTAGTCGGCGGACCGCGCGCCCGCGCGGCGCGACAAGACACACCTATCAAGAGGCGCTACCCCATGGCTTTCGATCTTCCCGCACTTCCCTATGCCCACGACGCCCTGGCCGACAACGGCATGTCCAAAGAGACGCTCGAATACCACCACGACCTGCACCACAAGGCCTATGTGGACAACGGCAACAAGCTGATCGCCGGCACCGAGTGGGAACGCAAAAGCCTCGAAGACATCGTCACCGGCACCTACGACGCCGGCGCCGTGGCGCAAAACGGCATCTTCAACAACATGAGCCAGCTTTGGAACCACAACCAATTCTGGGAAATGATGGGCCCGGGTGCATCTTCCATGCCCTCTGAACTGGAAGCGGCTATTACCGACAGCTTCGGGTCGGTGGACAAATTCAAGGCTGATTTCTCCGCCGCGGGCGCCGGGCAGTTCGGCTCCGGCTGGTGCTGGCTTGTGAAAGACGCCGACGGCGGGCTTAAGGTCACCAAGACCGAAAATGGCGTGAACCCGCTCTGCTTTGGTCAGACCGCGCTTTTGGGCTGCGACGTTTGGGAGCACAGCTACTACATCGACTTCCGCAACAAGCGCCCGGCCTACCTGACAAACTTTCTCGACAACCTGGTGAACTGGGAAAACGTCGCCTCGCGCATGTGGTCCCGGGCAGCCTGTTTTGCCAGGCTGCAAACCACACCACCGCGAAGCCCGCCCGGCGCTGCGCCGCGACGGGCTTCTTTGCGATTTCTGCCCTTGAAACGTGCGCCACCCCGGGCCGCTTCCCGCCTAGGTCGAAGAAAGCGCTTTGGCCAAAATGTGGTGTGAGGCACACTTAGCCAATTCATCGATTCTATTGCCGGGGGCCCCGCACCATGACCATCGTTATATCATCGGACATTTTCGAACCCGATCCCAACGACAGTTTTCCGGTCAACAACGTAAACGTGGTGCTCTTGCGGGATGTCAACTACACTATCACCAATGACACGGCGATCGGGTTTGAGTTTCTTGACCCCGACCTGACGCTCACGATCATGGGCAATGTCTTCGCCGCAGCGGGCAACATCGTGCGCGCGTCCTCAAACGGCGAGATCGTGATCACCGACACCGGCGTTCTGGTGGGCGAGGGGTTGGGCGTGTTCCTCGACGGCTCCGACAACCTGGTGATGAACGGCGGCTATATCAGCGCGGGCGGCAACGGGATCAGCGCGTCGAGCAACGAGCAGACTATCATCAACACCGGCACGCTTTTGGCCGATATCTTGGGCATCACGCTCGGCGGCATGGGCCACACGGTCAACAATAGCGGGTTTCTCTACGCCAAAAGCACGGCGGTGCAGCTTAGCTCCAGTCAGGCGGTGTCGTCGGTGGTCAACAACACCGGTCAGATCGTGTCCGACAACCAGGGGATCGCGTTTTTCGGCGATGGCGTATCGGTGGCAAACTCCGGCCTGATCCAGGCGGCGGGGAACGCGATCTTCACCAACACCGGCGCCAGCAGCGCCACGATCACCAACACCGGCTCGATCCAGTCCGGCGGTTTTGCCGTGTCCATCGGCGGCGGGCAAAGCTCGGTCACAAACGACGGGGACATCTCGGCCCAGAATGACGCCGTGCGCGTGGGCTCGGGCGGGAACGTTGTGGGCAACGCGGTCCTGAACACAGGCACCCTGACATCCGAAGGCGGGGCCGCGATCCGGTCCCAGGGCTATTTCGCGACGGTGACCAATTCCGGCGATCTGACCGGTCAGAACGGCGGTATCTTTGCCGCGTCCCGCAACGCCAGCGAAACGGATGCGGGCAACAACCAGGTCACAAACGCCCTGGGCGGGACGGTCACCTCGGGCGGCACGGGGATACAGGTCCAGGGATCCGGCAACGTCGTCCTGAACGAAGGCGCCGTGAACGCCGCCACCTCGGCCGTGCTTTTGTCGGGCACCGGTTCCATCACTAATACCGGGACTTTGGTGGGCGACGATTGGGGCATCAACGCCCTGGCCACCACAAACCTCACGACCGGTTCGGACATCGTGAACACAGGGACGATCACCGCCAACGAGGGGGTGCGCGTGGTCTACGGGTCCAGCGCCGCCGCCACCCGCATCATCAATGAAGGGACCGTGACCGGCACCAACTCCTACGGGGTGGATGCCAACGCATCGCTTATCCTGCGCAACTCCGGCAGCATCACCGGCCAGATTGACGCCCTGCGCCTGTCATTCGGGACGGACCACCGCGTCTACAACTTCGGCACGATGGAAGGCGGCATGCAGGTCACGGGCCTGGGCGACCATTACGTGCGCAATTTCGGCACCATCATCGACGCCGAAGGAACCGCGGTGACCATGCTGACCGACGGCGGCGAGCTTCTTTTGATGAACGCGGGCACCATAAGTGGCGTGGGGACAACGGTGGCTGTGGGCGAAGGGCCCATCACGCTGATTAACCGCGGCACCATCGACACAGAAAACAGCGGTGGGGGATTTGGCGGTCAGCGGATCGCGCTCGAAGCTGGACGGCTGAGCGATACGATCACCAACTACGGGGTAATCACCGGCAATGTGATCCTGGGCGCGGGCGGTGACAGCTACATCGCTTACGGATCGGGCGAGGCGGGCGGGGTTTTTGCCGGGGCGGGCGACGACTTTCTGCAGGGCGCCGCGCTGTTGGATTTCTTTGAAGGAGGCGAAGGCGGTGACAGCATCTTGGGCCGGGGTGGCGACGACTTGCTTTATGCCGGGGCTGGCAACGACGCGGTCAAGGGCGGCCAGGGCGATGACTTGATCTTTGGCGAGGCGGGCGACGATGAACTCTCGGGGGGCAGCGGCGATGACCGGGTCCTCGGCAACAACGGCAATGACACAATCAACGGCGACGCGGGTGACGACCGGCTGGAGGGCGGCAACGGCGACGACGTGATTTTCGGCGGGTCAGGCGATGACACCCTGGACGGGGAGGGGGGTGTTGACACCCTGGTCGGCGGCTCGGGCGATGACACGCTCAACGGCGGCGGTGGGACGGACATTCTGGATGGCGGGCGCGGGAACGACGTGCTTGACGTGGGCGCGGGCGGGCGCGACATCATGGTTTTCGACCTCGGCGACGGCATTGACACGGTCTTTCAGTTCGAAGCCGCCCGCGACCAGATCGATCTGCGGTCTCTTGGCTTGGGCGGCTTAGGTGACCTGGGCGGCGTGGCGACCATCACAGACAGCGGTGCCGGGGCTCAGGTGGTCTTCGACACCGGCGACCGCATTGTGCTTTTGGGCGTCGCTTCAGCAGATCTGACGGCGGACGCGTTTATCTTTTGAGTCAGCGCTTAAGCTCCGCCAGCACCGCGGCCGCGTCAGGCACCACAGTGAAAAGAGCGCGCAGGCTTGTGTCGGCGAAGCCCTGGGCGATCTGGTGGTCGATGAGCGCCACCAGCGCGTCCCAGTAGCCGTTCACGTTCACCAAAAAGATCGGCTTGCGGTGGAGCCCAAGCTGCGCCCAGGTCAGCACCTCGAAGAATTCGTCGAGCGACCCGGCCCCCCCAGGCAGCGTCACGATCACATCGGCGTTCATGAACATGACCTTTTTGCGTTCGTGCATGGTTTCGGTCACGATAAAGCTCGTCAGGTCTCGTTTACCCACCTCGCGCGAGAAAAGGTGCTCAGGAATGACACCGAAGGTGTCGCCGCCCGCCGCCTGCGCCGCCTGGGCCACGGCGCCCATGAGCCCCACGTCACCCGCCCCGTAGACCAGCCTGTGCCCGCCCGCCGCAAGTCCCGTGCCCAAGTCCCGTGCCGCCTGGTCAAAGGCTGGATCGGCCCCGAAGCGGGAGCCGCAAAAAACGCAGACGGAGCGCGGGGCGGGATCGGTCATGATCGCGTGACTTTCAGCGTTCGATTTTTGCATTTCATTCGAGGGCGGTGTATCACGACAAAGACCCGTGCGCACCGGTTTCTGGCGAAGATTGCCGGTGGGGATTGCTGGGTCGGGTGACCGTAGAGGGCAGGGGGTTTCACATGGTTGGATGGCTGTCCACGGGTCCGGGGCTCTTGGTGGTTGGCGGCGGTGCCGCTGTGACGGCGCTCTTAGTGGCGTTGAGCCTGCCGGGGACGGATCGCGCGCCGCGCGCAGACCTCGACGTGGCGCTGACGGCCCCCGCGGAAGAAGCCGCAGCAGAGCCCGCCGCGGCGCAAAAGACCGCGTCCCGCCTGGAACCGGACGGCGCGTCTGACACCGCTGGCGGGGCGCCGCCGGACACGGCCACGGTCCCCGAGGCCACGGCGCCCGCACCCGCACCCGCAGCCACGGCCTCCGCCCCTGACGCCACAGCCCCCGAACTTACCGCCACGACGCCCACCCCCAAAGCGGCCCCCGCCCCTGACGGCCCAGCGCCGGTGGAAAGCGCGGCCCTGGCCCAGCCCCCTGCGCCTGACGCGCCGTCGGGCGGCATAGCCCCTGATCTGGGCCCCGCGCCCGCGGCGCAAGCCCTGGCGCAACCGCGGGCCCCCGCAGGTGGCGCCGCGCCTCTTGCCCCGGCAAGCGGCGCCCTCGACACACCTGCCGCCCCTCTTCCGCAAAACGCGCAAGACGCCCCGGGCACCGGACCCGCCGCGCCGCAAGTGGCGGCGATCAATCCCGCAAGTCCCGCTCGGCCGGGCGCCCAAGGGGCGAGTGACGCGGGGCTTGCCCCTGACTTACGCGATGGCGATGCCGCGGCCAAACTGCGCCCGATCTTCGATTTGGTGCGGGTTGAGGCCGACGGCACCGCCATCATCGCCGGGCGCGGCGCGCCGTTTTCGACTGTGGCGGTGGAGTTCGCGGGCACGGACCTTTCGACGGTCGAGACCGACGAAAATGGCGCCTTCGTGGCCTTCTTTGCGCTCCCTTCCGGCAAAGAGCCCGCGGCGCTTCGGCTGATGAATGACGGGGTGGCGTCCCTGGATACGGTCCTGGTGGCCCCGCCGGCGCCGCCCGAGTCTCTGACAGAGGCGCCGATCACAGCAGCGGCAGCGCCCGCGGCGCCCGCCCGCCCGGCGGTGGTGATGGCCGGACCCGAGGGTTTGCAGCTTTTGCAGCCCGCTGAAGACACGCTTGCCCCGGCGCCTGCGGCGCCCACACCCGCATCCGCGACGCCTCAGCCCCTAACTCTGGACACGCTGGGTTACGACACCCGGGGCGAGGTGATCGTTGGTGGGCGCAGCGATGGCACAGGCTTCGTGCGCATCTACATGAACAATAGGCCCGTCGATACCCAACCGGTGGCCGAGGACGGCAATTGGCGCCTGGTCCTGCCCGAGGTCGACGCGGGCACCTATACCTTGCGGGTAGACGCGCTCGACGAAGCTGGGGCGGTCACCGCCCGCGTCGAGAGCCCATTTCGCCGGGTGCCCGCCGAAGAGGCCGCAGCCGCCGCCCGCGCCCGCGCCCGCGATACCGGCGTGGCGGTGACCGTACAGCCGGGCCACACGCTCTGGGCGCTGGCCCAGGCGGAGTACGGCGACGGGGTGAAGTACGTCCAAATTTTTGAGGCCAACCGTGACCGTATCCGCGACGCAGACCTGATTTACCCGGGCCAGGTTTTCGATCTGCCCCGCGCCGCGGCGCCGACGGACGAGTAACGCGCGCTTGACCTACTTGCCCTGGCCTGGCCAAGGGCCCGCCGGTGCGCTACGTGCGCCTGCACATGACACAAGATGCGCAAAAGGCGGCCCCGGGCTTAAAGCCCGGTCAAGACCCCGACACCCAAGTGAAAGCCGATGCCCCGGACAACGCCCCGGACAAAACGGGGCTTTTGGACGAATACGCCCAGTATCGCGCCAGCGGCTACCGGGTGGTGCGCGAGGTTGCGCCCCACCTTTGGCCCGACGGTCGCCCGGACGTTAAACTGCGTGTGGTGCTGGCCATGGCTGCCCTGGCGGTGGCCCGTGCATTGGCTGTAGTCACACCTTTCTTCTTCAAATGGGCCGTGGATGCATTAACGCCCGGGAATGCGCCGCTGGACGCGGGAACGACGCTTCTTTTGGGGGCGGTGGGCCTGACTGTGGCCTACGGTGCTTTGCGCCTTATGTCGGTGGGCTTCAACCAGATACGCGACGCGATTTTTGCCGCCGTCGCTCAAGAGGCGCTGCGAAAGATCGCCTTGCGCACGTTCCGCCACATCCACGCGCTTAGCTTGCGCTACCACATCAGCCGCAAGACTGGCGGCCTGAGCCGCATCATCGAACGCGGCGTGAAAGGCGTCGACTTCTTGCTGCGATTTCTCCTTTTCTCTATTGGGCCCCTGGTTCTTGAACTGGCGATGATCGCGGGCATCCTCTTTTTTGTGTTCGATATCAGCTACCTGATCGTAGTTGTGGGGACGATCGCGCTTTATTTCTGGTTTACCTTCAAGGTGACGGAATGGCGGGTGAAAATCCGCAAGGTCATGAACGACCAGGACACTGACGCCAACCAAAAGGCGGTCGACAGCCTGCTGAACTATGAAACCGTAAAGTACTTTAGTGCTGAAACCCGCGAGGCGGGCCGCTATGACGTGTCGATGCGAGGTTATGAAAAGGCCGCGCTTAAGACCGCCTATTCCTTAGCTGCGCTGAACTTTGGGCAAAGTGTGATCATCTCGGGCGGTTTGGTGATTGTGATGGTGATGGCCGCGCTCGGTGTTCAGTCCGGCGCTATGACCGTAGGCGATTTCGTTATGGTCAACGCCTACATGATCCAGATTACGATGCCGCTTAATTTTCTGGGCACCGTCTACCGGGAAATCCGCCAGGCGCTTATCGATATGGCTGAGATGTTCGATCTTTTGGAGCAGCCCGCCGAGGTCACCGACAAGCCGGGGGCCGCGCCCCTGAATGTCACGGGCGGGCGCATAGCGTTCGCCGATGTGGGCTTTGCCTACAATGCCGACCGGCGTATTCTGCACGCGCTCAACCTGACGGTGGAGCCGGGCCAGACCGTGGCCGTGGTGGGCCCGTCGGGGTCCGGCAAAAGCACAATAGCGCGGCTCCTCTTCCGATTCTACGACGTAGACAAAGGCGCCCTGCGCATCGACGGCCAGGACCTGCGCGACGTGACCCAAGAAAGTCTGCACAGCGCCCTCGGGATCGTGCCCCAGGATACGGTGCTTTTCAACGACACCATCGGCTACAATATCGCCTACGGGCGCGCAGGTGCCACGCAAGAAGAGGTCGAAGAGGCCGCCCGCGCGGCGCGCATCCATGACTTTGTGCAAAGCCTGCCTGAGGGGTACGACACCGCCGTGGGCGAGCGGGGGCTGAAGCTGTCAGGTGGGGAAAAACAGCGCGTGGGCATCGCCCGCACGCTTCTTAAAAATCCGCCGATCCTGATCCTCGACGAGGCGACCTCGGCGCTGGATACCGAAACTGAGCAAGACATCCAGACAAGCCTGCGCGCCATGGGCGAGGGCCGGTCAGTCATCACCATCGCGCACCGGCTTTCGACCGTGGTGGACGCTGACCTGATTGTGGTTCTGAGCGCGGGCCGCGTAGTGGAGCAGGGCACCCACGACGCGCTTATTGCCCAGAACGGCGCCTATGAGCGCATGTGGCAGCGCCAGCAGGCCGAGGCGGAAGAAGAAGATACTGTCGCTGCGGAGTAGTCTCGCGGCTGCGGGACGGAACTAAAGCGCCGCCGCTCGCCGGTCGCGCAGCGCAAGCCAGATCAGCGCCCCAAAAGCCAGCGCCAGGAAGGGCAGCATCGCTAGGTTCACTGCAGTCCAACCTTCCACCGCCGTTCCGCCTGAACAGTTCATAAGCCCGCCGCTGCTGAGCGACGCCAGCGTGACCATGCCGAAGACCAGGAAGTCGTTCATGCCCTGGACGCGGCCGCGCTCTTGCGGGGTATGGCACCCGGCGAGCATCGTTGTGGCGCCGATAAAGCCAAAGTTCCAGCCGAGCCCTAGTAGGATCAGCGCGATGGTGAAGTGCCCAAGTTGCACACCTGCAAGCGCCACAACCCCGGCCAGAAGCAGGATACCAAGCCCGGCGGCCACGATCCGCTCCACCCCGAAACGCTGAATCAGGTGGCCGGTGAAAAAGCTGGGCGCAAACATGGCCAAGACGTGGGCCATTACGATGTTGGAGGCCGTGCTCTGGGCAAAGCCGCAGCCAACCACGGCAAGCGGGGTCGACGTCATCACGAGGTTCATAAGCGAATAGCTGACCATCGCGCAGATGATTGCCACTAGGATGCGGGGGTCCGCCAACAACTCCAGTCGTGTACGTCCGCGCTCAGCCTCATTTTTAGGGGCAGGCGGTTTTGGAATGTCGAGGAAGTAAAACAGCCCGGCGCCAAAAACATTGAGGCACACAATTGCCCCGTAGACGCCCAAGAAAGGGATCACCATCGCGTCCGTGGTCAGGTTCACAAGCTGCGGGCCGATGATGGCAGACATCAAGCCGCCCGCCATGGTGTAGCTGACTGCTTTGGCACGGAAGCTCTCAGAGGCCGTATCGGTTGCGGCAAAGCGATAAAAGCCCTGGGCCGACATGTAGACGCCAGTAAAGAAAGAGCCCAATAGCAACAACGGGAATGATGCTTGGATCAGCGCATAGGCTGATAAGGCCCCGCCCAGTGCGCCCCCCAGCGCGCCCACGGCAAACCCTGCCGGGCGCCCAAACCGCTGCATGAAACCCGATAAGACGGGTGCCGTGCACATCGACCCGAAGACGATCATCGATATGGGCAGCGTAGCAAAGCAGATATTTGACGCCAGCGACTGACCTGCCAGGCCGCCGATGGTAAAGATCATCGGCATCTGGGCACCCATAAGCGCCTGGGCCAATACCAGGATAATCACGTTGCGTTTGGCGACGGTGTCGTCAGGCGCGGCGGTGTCGGGCGCGGCGATCTGGGTCATGGGCAAAGCGGTACGCCCAACTGGCGCCTATGACAACCCCGGGGTCAGAGGCGGGCAGAGCACGCACCCGCGATGGGGCAATTGGGGGAACGACGGGTCCCGCTTGGACGCGCGGCCCAAGATACTCAAGGGGTGCCGAGTTGGCGACCAAGCCTTACGCATTCGTCCTAGTGCCTGTGTTTCAAGTTGTCCTCGCGCGGGGCGTGCCCAAAGCGACGTGACCCTTGAAAGCGCGCCGCTCAGAGACCAAGATCTTCGCCGAAACGGCTTGTCGCGGCTATCAGAGCCTGGATCGGATAACGGCCTTGCCACCGTGGCAGAAGGCCCCTCGCCGTGAACCAGAATGGCAGAGTAGGGATGTTTCCCTGGATTGCCTTATCTACCCGGGACCAATACCTGCGTCTCGCGTTTGTATGGCCGCAAACCCATACAATTTTTAGTCGACTGGGCAACAGGAGCATAAATTTATGTGTCGGACGAATAGGTTGCCATCGTCACCAAAGGCGCAGTTCGAACCAGATGCGCACATGGTCGTCTATACGATTTATGACTTTGTGGACGCGGCGTTCGAAAGTGTCGGTATCAGGCGGCGGATTTCCTCTTCGCCGTAGACAAGCCCCTTGGGTTCGCATATTGACGTGCCTCCGAATGTTCGTTTTTGCCAATGCCAAACCCGCTTCGAGTACGTGTTTTTGCGTAGGCAAAGTCGAAAGATTCTGGCCTCATTCCGCGGCTGCCTAGGCGCCCGTTGCCTGGGGTGCCCGCCCCGTGCATCGCTTGCGTGCTTTGCTGGCGTGGCGCAGTGCCTCTTGGTTGCGCAATAGCACCCAAAGCTTCTTTACCGGCGCTGGTCGTTAGCGGCTTTCCTGGCCCTGCGCGGCGCGTAGGATCTCCACCCGGATTGCGGACGCCAGGCCACAGGCGGTGCCGCGGCGGGCGTCTATCAGCGCGGCCAACTCATTTATCGGCAGACCCCGCGCTCGGGCGAGTGTTCGGAAGGCGTCCCAAAACTCGGGCTCAAGGGACACACTGGTGCGGTGTCCGCGCAAGGTAAGCGAGTGTTTTTGTGGCCGCCCGTAGGCACCGTCATCGCCGGGGGCCGCGCGCACCGGTTGCGCCTTAGCCCCAAGCGCGTAGCTCGCCCACGGCGCGGCCCAAGGGTCGGATCGGCGGGCCGTAGGCTAGCGGGTGGTCGCGCAGCTGGGGCAGATGGGCAAAGATTGCCTCCCGGTCGTCATCG
>JBCCMR010000054.1:0-12428 GCA_039026255.1 Pseudomonadota bacterium | reverse complement strand
TTTCCCGGACGGGTGGCCCACGGCTATCTGATTTTGTCGTTTGCGGCCGGGCTTTTTGTGGAGCCCGCGCCGGGCCCTGTATTGGCCAACACCGGGCTTGAGGGGCTGCGGTTTTTGAAGCCTGTTTCTCCGGGCGCGGCAATCCAGGTAGAACTGACCGTCGCGCAAAAGACCCGTCGCACAGATACCTACGGCGAAGTGCGCTGGCACGTGATTGCCCGCGACAGGATCGGGGACCCGGTCGCGGAATATACGCTTCTGACGATGGTGGCCTATTAACCATATCGCAAGAGCCCGGTCTTAGGCTGACCCTCGCGTAAGTAGAGGGACAGGATTATGCTCGATCAATTGAAGTGCTGTGTGGATGCCCTGACAGTTCCCGCGTTTGTGCTCCGTGTGTCGGAGGATGGCACCCCGATTTATGCCCATTTCAATGCGGCAGCCTGCGCCGCTTCGGGGCTACGCCTCAGGGATGTGATTGGCCGGACTGCGCAGGATATTTGGGGTCCTTGGGGGGACCAGACCTTTTCCTGGCACCAGGCGGCCGTGGCATCGGGACAACCGACCGAATACTATTTGAAGTTGCCCTTACACGGGCGGGAAACTCAGGTGCGCACACGCCTTATTCCCACAGTTGAAGACGGGCGCGTCACCCACCTTTTAGCCACGTGCGAGGTGTCGCCCCGGCAAGGAATGACAACCGCGGTGCAGCAGTTTATGGCGCTTGCCGCCCACGACCTGCGTACGCCCCTGCGAAACATCCGCGCGATTGTAGATCTGATGGCGGCGTCTCACCCAGAAGAGACGGAGGAGCTGTCCCGCATGGGATTTGACGTCATCGACGGGGCTGACACGCTACTTGATGAGATCGTTTCTTACTGCCGTGCCACAGGGGCCGTGCGGGAGGTGGCGACCTTTTCCCTGGGCGAATTGGTGGCCGCTGCACGCCGGGTCATTGACCCCAAGGGACGCCAAGCCATCACCGTACAGGATGCTGTCCTGGTAGGCGACCGCCCCGCAACCCAAGTCGCCCTTCGCAACCTCATCGACAACGCGGTGAAATACGGCGACCGGCGGATTTCGGTACGCGCGGCAGCCATCGAAGGGGGCCAGGTAGAGGTAGGCGTCTGGAACCGCGGCGTTGCATCGGGCGATTTGGCCGACTTGGTGGACAAAGGCTGCATGCGCGCAGGCGGCGGATTTGGGCTTTGGGGTGTGACGCGCCTTGTGGCCGACCGTGGCGGCAGCATGCGACTTGTACGTCACCTTGCGGGCACAGAGGTCTGCTTTAGCCTGCCCGGCAAGCTTGTGTCCGCCTCCGAAGCGGCGTGAGCGTTTGGCCCTCGGTGCTTGGCTTTCGGCGCACCCTGAATCTGGGTTAACGCAAAGTCTAGCGCGGCCAGCGCGGACCGAGCTTCCGCAGCCTTCGTCTGATCGGCGGCATGGAGTTTGGTTGGGCTCTGAAAGATAGCCAAAGCCGCCGCCCAGGTCGGATGGTAATGGTGGCGAGGCGACGGGCGGAGCATTGTCGCCGGCAGCAAGCTATGTAGTCTTGATAAAGGCGTCTTTGGCCTTGAAGTGGTCATGGCTACCAGTGCCCGTGCAACCGCAAGAGAGGCAACGTACCCGTGGCTTAGGCGGATGAAACTCCTCAGGGATATCCTAGGGTCAAGTCGATAAAGCAGCAAAACACCGCACCCAGGACCGCCCATTTAAATGAACCCGTTAACCTGGCTGGCTAAGGCCCCAGGGGACACCAAAGCGGGTTTCACCGGGTCCGCATGCCGCGAAAATGTTGGGTGTAGCGCCATGGGCGCAATATGTTCCAACGCGCTACCAACCATCCTTTGCCTTGGCGCCAGTCCCAGGGACCAGACACCCCCGGTCATGCGGATTTGCCTATTAAACGCCGCCGCGCCGCCGTCCTCCGCTTATCAAAAGGACAAACACAAAAACCGCGCCGATCGAGGTGGTGACGATCCCCACGGGCAGCTCTTGTGGCGCCAGCAAGAGGCGCGCCAGAATGTCTGACCCGGTTAAAAGCGTGGCCCCCACCATTGCCGCAGCAGGGATCAGTTGGCCGTGGAGCGTGCCAACCAGGCCGCGTGCCAAGTGCGGCACCATCAACCCTACAAAACCGATCACTCCGGCCACTGCCACAAAGCTCGCCGTAGCAAGCGCAGCGGTCAAAAACATCACCATCCGCAGCCGCGTCACCGGCACGCCCAAGCTTTGCGCCGTGGTGTCCCCGGCCAAAAGCGCATCAAGCCAACGCCGCCGCCACATTGCATAGCCCACGATGAGCCCAAGACCGACCAGCACCAGGGGCAGGGTCTCCCACCGGGCAAGACCAAGGCCGCCCAGCATCCAGAACACAATCGAATGGGCCGCGCGACTGTCCCCAGCAAAAATCAGGTAATTGGTCACCGCAGCAAAAAGAAACGAAACCGCCAAGCCCGCCAGGATGAGCTGTTCTGGGGCGCTTGTTTGCAGGCTTCGCACAAGGGTCAACACAACGCCCGAGGCGATAATCCCACCGCAAAACGCCGCAAGCGGAAGCGTCCAGATACCCAGCACATCGCCTGTCACGGTAATCACCAGTACCGCACCCGCCGCAGCCCCCGACGACAGACCAAAAAGAAACGGGTCGGCCAGATCATTGCGCGTCGTGGTTTGCAAAACCACTCCGACGATGCCCAGCCCCGCGCCAATGACAGCTGAAAACAGCGCCCGGGGCAGGCGCAGTTCAAAGACGATGCGGTGCATGGGCGTGGGGTCCGCCGCCGAGAGCCCGAGCCCCGTCATCAGTGCACTCCCCACATCTGCCAGGGGAATGCGCGTTGTGCCATAGAGCACCGAAAGCACGATGAGAGCGACCAGAAAGGTCGCCCCCGTTAGATATATGACGGCCGGGCGTAGCACCCTAGAAGAGGTCCGGGTGCAGCGCCTTCGCAAGCTTTTCAATGGCCGCGATGTTGGCGGGCCCCGGCGTCAGTTCCTCGTAGCGCAGGCCGATCCAGCGTCCGTTTCTGACGGCGTCCGTGCCCGACATCACCGGATGTTCCTGGAGAAAGCGGAACGTGTCCTCGGCCCCGTTTCCGGTCTGGTAGTCCAACAAAACCAAGAATTCTGGGTTTGCGGCTGCGACCGCTTCCCAGGATGTGCGCCCCCAGCTTGTGTCCATGTCCCCAGTCACGTTTTGCCCACCCGCGGCTGCAATCATAGCGTCTGGGATGGCAAATTTACCCGCGGTGAACGGGGCATCGGCTGGCCCGTCGAGCAGGAACACCCGCGGGGTATTCTGACCTGCGGTGCGCGCCTCAATCGCAGCCAACTGCGCCCGCCAGCCGGTGACCAGATCTTCGGCCTTAGCGCTGACATCCATCACCGCCCCGAGGCGCAGCACGTCCTCAAAAAGCAGGTCCATGGTGGCAACCGGGCGATTGTCATGGAGGTGCACGCAGCTTTCCGTCAGCACCATCGTCTTGATGCCAAAGGGCTCTAACGTGTCCGGCGTGACCTCGCCGCCGGGCCGCATACCGTAGTACCAGCCCGCAAAGAAGAGATCGGGCGACGCCGAAACCAGGTTCTCCATGGTTGGGTATTTCGGCGCAAGCTCCGGGATATTGCCCCGCTCTGCATCGAAGGTGGGGCTTGTTTTGTACCAGCCAGTGATCCCGGTCAGGCCAACGATGCGGTCTTGGAGATCAAGGGCAAAGGCCATCTCGGTCATGTTCATGTCGTGGACGATCAGGCGCTCGGGCGTCGTTTCGAACGTCAAAGGTGCGCCGCAATTATCGACAGTCACGGGCTCAGCCATGGCGGCCCCCGCCGATAACGTCAAGATCAACACCGCAGTGTAGAGTGGTCTCATGGTTCTTCTCCTAGGGTCGGGGTTGGGGTTTTTCGGATGTCCAGCGCGGGCACTTGGCGGTCCTTGTGGGGTAACAGCAGATACTCCACGCCAAATGTTCTGCGCACGGCGTCCGGTGTCAGTACCCGCTCGGCGGGGCCAAAGCCCACCAGACGCGCGTTTTCGATCAGCGCCACATGGGTGGCAAATTCAGGGATCATCACCAGGTCGTGGACTACCATAACCACGGTGACGCCCAGCCCTGCCACGAGCGACAGCATGCGGCCCTTGGCATCCGGGTCGAGATGGTTCGTCGGCTCATCTAGAAACAGAAGCTTCGGCCGTTGGGCCAAGGCGCGCGCGATATGGGCGCGCTGCGCCTCGCCGCCGGAGAGTTGCGCCATGGGATGGGCGGCGAGGGTTTCGAGCCGGGTCATTTGAAGCACGCGATCAAGGTCGGCCCGGTGTTCCTGGACGGATCGCCCGGCCCAAACAGGCATCTGACCCAGCGCTACGTAATCGCGCAACAAAAGCCGCCGGTCAGGGGCCGCCGACTGCCCAACAACAGCGATGCGCGCCGCGCGGGCCGCGGGGCTCAACTGCGCCAAATTCACGCCAGCGATCTCAACCGCGCCCGCTGTCGGCGCCAGGAGACCGGACAGAATTGCCAAAAGCGTTGACTTCCCCGCTCCGTTTGGCCCCGCAATTGCCAGGACCGCCTTCGCGGGCAAATCAAAACTGACACTGCCCAAAAGCTGCGCGCCCCCGGGCGCCAAATAATCCAGGTCGCGCACCGAAAGCGCTGCCGCTGCCTTGGTATCGGTCAGGGGCCTAGTGTATCCGCGCGGGTGCATTCCGATCTGGTCCTCGCCAGAGGCGTGGATCGAAGGTGCCCATCGTCAAAACGCACGCAAATGGTGCCATTGAGCCTCCTTCCAAGACGCCCCGTCTTGGGTGGGTGAGTGATCGATGGCAGGTCTCCTGACTTGCGGGTCGCCGCTTGGCTGCCCTTCCCGACCCGCGGGTCAGTGGTTTTGCAGCGTCGCTATCCGCCTACAGTTGCGGGGGCAGTCACGGCTTCGGCGCCTGTTGGCTACACCTGACCGTGTTCCCTTTTCATCCTTTAAGCCTTTGGCCGGAAGGAACCATCAGCTCGCATGTGCGCTTGAACTTCTTAAAAGGTCAATGGAAAAGACGCGCTCACCCGGTGCAATTCCGCGCCCGCGCACCCGGGTCCATGCGCGCTGCACAATTACCAACCCGACCGGCGTGGCTGTCCCCCAAGGGCCCTTTCTTTTCTGCAAAAATACTCGAAATCTGCCGAGGCGCCCAATCCAACGTCGCCACATTGCCGCCTGGCTGCGCCCAGCGGCCACCGCGGTGCCGAAGGCCGCGCAAACCCTGCTTCAAAAGGCGTCGATGGCCTCGATGGCTTCCGTCGCGGTTTCCACGAAACGGAAAAGCTCAATATCATCGGCTGAAATCGTGCCCGCGTCCGCCAGGGCTTCCCAGTCGATGATCGCGCGCCAGAACGCTTCGCCAAAAAGCAGCACCGGCACCCTGTTCATGCGCCCGGTCTGAATTAGCGTGAGCGTCTCAAATAGCTCATCAAGGGTGCCAAAGCCGCCGGGAAAGACGGTGATTGCTTTTGCGCGGATCAGAAAGTGGATCTTGCGCGTGGCGAAATAGTGGAAATTAAAGCAAAGTTCCGGCGTGACATACGCATTTGGGGCTTGTTCGTGGGGAAGCACGATATTGAGCCCGATCGACGTGCCGCCCGCGTCGGCGGCCCCGCGGTTGCCTGCCTCCATCACCCCCGGACCACCCCCAGTGACCACAACGTTTTCGCGCCCATAGCTTTCCATGCTGCGCCGGGTCATCAGGCGGGCAAATTCGCGCGCTTCGGCATAATATTTCGCCAGCCCAGCTAGCGTTTTGGTGCGCGCGCTGTCGGCTTTCTCGGGTTCGGGAATGCGCGCGCCGCCGAACATAACAACGGTGCTTTCGATGCCGCGCTCGGCCATGACCAGTTCGGGCTTTAGCATCTCAAGCATGATCCGCGTGCCCCGCAACTCGTCGCGGCACATGAAATCGCTGTCGGCAAAGGCCAGCCGGTAGGCGGGCGCCCGGGTCTGCGGGGTGTCGGGCACCCCCGCGGCGATGCTGAGATCCTCCTCCGCGTTCGGAAAAACCACTTGCTTGCGGGCCATCACGCTCCCCTTTTTTGTACCATAAGCCTGGCAGGCTTAGCGCCTTTGGCAGGGGCTGTCATCTGGCTTGGCATCGGGCGGGCCGCGCTCGGCACGCGGATGCGCCTGCTTCCCCTTCCCCTGGACCGCGGACCCCGATATAGGCCGCGCGAACTATTCTTTACCGGAGCACGCCCCCATGTCGAACGCTGCCCTTGAAACCGCCATCGAAGCCGCGTGGGACGCCCGCGACACCATCACGCCCGCAACCCGAGGCGAAACCCGCGAGGCCATTGAGGCCACCCTCACGGCGCTCGACAGCGGGTCGCTGCGGGTCGCCGAACGGTCCGAAGACGGCACCTGGCATGTGAACCAATGGGCCAAAAAAGCGGTGCTGCTGGGCTTTCGGCTCAAAGATATGGAACAGCAGCCCGGCGGCCCCCAGGGCGGTGGCTGGTGGGACAAGGTCGACAGCAAGTGGAAAGACTGGGGCGACAGCGAATGGCGCGACGCGGGCTTTCGCGCGGTCCCTAACTGTGTCGTGCGCCGGTCGGCCTTTATTGCGCCGGGCGTGGTGCTGATGCCATCCTTTGTCAACCTGGGCGCCTATGTGGACAGCGGCACCATGGTCGACACCTGGGCCACAGTTGGCTCCTGCGCGCAGATCGGCAAAAACGTGCACCTTTCAGGCGGTGTCGGCATCGGAGGTGTCCTCGAACCCATGCAGGCAGGCCCCACGATCATCGAAGACAACTGCTTTATCGGTGCCCGGTCCGAGGTGGTCGAAGGCGTCATCGTGCGCGAAGGTTCAGTCCTGGGAATGGGGGTTTTCTTAGGCCAATCCACCAAGATCGTGGACCGCGACACCGGCGATGTGATGTATGGCGAAGTGCCCTCCGGTTCGGTCGTGGTGGCCGGGTCCATGCCGTCCAAAAATGGCGTGCACCTCTACTGCGCGGTTATCGTGAAACGGGTCGACGAAAAGACTCGCGCCAAGACATCCATTAACGAGCTTTTGCGCGACTGATCCGCGCGCTACACCGGCCCGTTCCCATGACCCGCGAAAAACGGCAGCAGCAGGTGTTCACCCTTTTGGTGGAAGTCGGTCGCAACGCGGGCGACGGGCTACCTGACGGGGCCACGGGGGCGGCGCTGATGTGCTATGCCTCCGGCGTGGACGAGGCTGAGGCCGTGCGCGAAACCGTTGCCGTCCTGAAAACCGCCGATATGGCGCCGCTCGACGTTTCGGGCTATGGCACGCTCAGTGAGCGGCGTGCCGAAGGGCATGATATTGCGCCCGAGGAAGAGGCGCTGATGCGCCGGGCACTGGATGATAACGCGGTGGTCGTGGCTCAGGTCACTCCGTTCTACGAATAGCTGTGTGCCCGATTTGACGGGGCCGCCAGCGCGTTCCATGGCAGGGGGTTTTGCATGTACGCAGTCTTTCTCGATCTTGACGGCACGCTGGTGGACCCAAAACCTGGCATCACGGCAGCGATCCGGTATGCCATGGGGGAACTCGGCGCCGAGGATATCCCCGAAGCCGATGACTTGACCTGGTGCATCGGCCCCGACCTGCGAGGATCCTTCGAGACGCTTTTGGGACCCGGGTCCGACGTCGAAGCGGCGCTTGCCGCTTACCGCGATCACTACCGTGGCGGGGCCATGTATGAAGCCGATGTCTACGACGGCGTAGGCGAAATGTTCGAGGGCCTGGCCGCCATGGGTGTTGAGGCCTTTGTGGCAACGTCAAAACCGGCCGAATACGCTGCCGAAATCGTCGAGCATTTTGGCATTCACGCACATATCGAGCGCCTATTTGGGGCTGAATTGGATGGACGCCTGGGCGACAAGGCGCAGCTTTTGGCCCATGCCCTCACCGAACTTGAGCCGGAGCGCGCGATCATGGTGGGCGACCGGTCATTCGATATCCTGGGCGCGCACGCCAATGGCCTGCCTGCGATCGGTGCCCTTTGGGGTTATGCAGAGCCGAACGAATTGCACATGGCCGAAGCCGACGCCCTGTGCGCATCCCCCGAAGAGGTGCCCGCCACAGTGTTAGAGCTTTGGGGGCTGACGGTTGACTGACACTAGCCCCGTTCCGGCGGATGTGCTGATCGTCGGCGGCGGTCCGGCCGGGCTATCGGTAGCGGCGGCGCTGCCTCGGGACGCTCGGGTTGTTCTTGCCCACGCGGATGCCGAAATCGGTCAGCCCGTGCGCACAAGTGGCGGCACCTGGGTGCGCGATATGATCCGCCTAGGCATCCCAAGTGATCTCTACCAGGTGATCCGGCGGCTTGATTTTCGAAGCGACGACGCAGAGGCCGTCTTTGATGACCTGGCCGATCCCATGGCGGTGATGGATGTGACGGGCGTCTATCGGCACCTGGCTGCGCTTTCTGACGGGCACAATCGTGACCTGCATTGCGGCACGGCCTTGGTGGCGGCGCAACCGGGGGGGCGTGGCGTGCTGGCCACCCTGCGCGACCGAGCGCGGGGCGACTGGAAAGTGGATGCCCGCTACGTGGTCGATGCCAGCGGATGGAAAACAGCCGTGTTAGCGGCGCTGGGCCACCGGGCGCGCCCCGGGCGCACCGGCGTCGGATATGAATTAGAGTTTCCCCCGCGGTAATAGCCCCGCCGACCAGGCCACGCTTTTTGTCGGCGCCCGGGCGCTGACCGGCTACGGCTGGGTCTTTCCGCTGACCGGCGGGCGCGTGCGGCTTGGTGTGGGCGTGATCCACCCGGACACCGATCGCAGTCCCCGGGACATGATGCGCGCCCTGCGCGGCCGGGATGGTGGCGCGCCCTTTGGGCTGCGCATTCCCCAGGACGCGGAAGTTCATGCCGGTGTGATCCCGAGCGAACCCTACGATCCGGCTTTGGTGTTCGGCCCGGTGGTCCGTGTGGGTGACAGCGCCAACATGGCCACGCCCACCGTGGGCGAAGGCATCCGTATCGCCATCGACGAAGGCCGCGCCTTAGGCGGTGCCCTGGATCGCGCGCTACGAGGGGACAAAGGGGCCCTTGGCGCGTGGGAGAAGGCGGCACGGCGCCGCTATGCCTGGAACTACCGCTTTGGATTGATGATGAACCGTCGCATCGCGCGCTATAACCCGGCCCGCTGGGACCGCAGCGTGCGGCGCCTGGCACGCCTGCCGGAGGCAGAGATGGTGGCTTTGATCCGATCCGAGATGGCACCCGTCCACGTAGCGCGTACCGTCTGGCTTTCGGCGATTGCAAAGCTGCGCGGGACCTAGGACCGGGCAAGCGCCCGTCCCAGGGGGGCCGGGCTCGCCGCAGTCAGATGGCCAAGTATTCGTGGCGCAGGTCTTCGTTGTCGAGCACCTCTTGCGCCATGCCGTCAAACACCACTTGCCCAGTGTCGAGGATCAGCGCCCGGTCCGCCAAATTCAGCGCGGCGATGGCGTTTTGCTCGACGATCACGCAGGTCATGCCCTGGTCGCGGATATGATGGAGGGTCTTTTCGATCTCGTGCACGATCACCGGCGCCAGTCCCTCATAGGGTTCGTCCAGGAGCAGAAGCTTGATGTCGCGGGCGAGCGCCCGACCGATCGCCAGCATCTGCTGTTCGCCGCCCGAAAGGGTTGTACCCTCTTGCTTGCGCCGTTCGCCCAGGCGCGGGAAAAGGTCATAAATGCGTTCAATGGACCAGCCGATGGGCTTTTCGATCTGCGCCAGTTTGAGGTTTTCCTCCACCGTCAGGCCCTGGATGATGCGCCGGTCCTCGGGCACAAGCCCGATGCCGGACTGGGCGGCCTGGTAGCTTTTCATCATATGCAGCGGCTGGTGGTCGAGCCAGACCTCCCCGTGGGTGAGCATGGGGTCGTCTAGACGCGCGATGGCCCGCAGGGTCGACGTCTTGCCCGCCCCGTTGCGCCCCAAAAGCGCGAGGATTTCACCCTCATGGATGTTCATGCTGATGCCCTGCACGATGTAGCTTTCGCCGTAATAGGCGTGCACATCCCAGGCCGAGAAATAGGCCGGCGCGGTGGCGGCGTGGTTGGCGTTTTTGTCTTTGGGTTGATCAAGCATCAGTGCGCCCCCCCGAGATAAGCTTCCTGCACCTTCGGATTGCCCTTGATGTTTTCGGGTATGTCCTCGGCGATGACGGTGCCCTGGGCCAGGACCGATATTTTTTGCGCCAGGCTAAAGACCACGTGCATGTCGTGTTCGATGATGGCCATGGTGATTTTGCGTTTGCCCTGAATTTCGCCCAATAGGTCGATGGTGTTGTTGGTGTCGGCCCGCGCCATACCTGCGGTGGGCTCGTCCAGAAGCAGAAGCTTGGGGTCTTGGGCCAGGCACATAGCCATCTCCAAGCGCCGCTTATCGCCCCGGCTTAGGCTGCTGGCCTGCATGTCACGCTTGTCTGCCATGTTGACGTCTTCGAGCATGTGCTCCGCCTTTTCGCGAATGTCTGTTTCCCCCTGGACCTTGGCAAAGGCGTTCAATTCAAAGGAGCCGTCGCGTTTGGCAAAGCAAGGGATCATCACGTTTTCAAACACCGTTAGGTCGCCAAATATCTCGGGCGTTTGAAACACGCGGCTGACGCCGGTCTGGTTGATCTCGTGGGCTTTGATCCCAAGGAGCGATTTGCCGTCGAAGGTGACGGTGCCCGTGTCTGGCACAAGCTTGCCGACAAAACAGTTCAGGAGCGTTGATTTCCCTGCGCCATTGGGGCCGATGATCGCGTGAATCATACCGGCCTCCACGTTCAGATTAACGTTTTGTAGCGCCTTCAACCCGCCGAAAGACTTGTTGACGTTCTGCACTTCAAGGATAGCCATTGGTCTGTTCCTTATTCCGCGGGTTTGGCGGCGTCAGCGGATTTGCCCGCTGAACCACCCCGGCGGCGCCGGAAGAAGTTGGCGATGCGCTGGCCGCCTTCCACAAGGCCGCCGGGCAAAAAGATTACCACCGCCATGAACATCAGGCCGAGCGTCAGATGCCAGCCTTTGCCGATGAAGGGGTAGACCATCGTCACCAGAATGTCGGTCATCCACTCCGGGAAGATGCTGAACCAGGCTTCGAGAGTGGCTTTGTTGATCTTTGAGAAGATATTCTCGAAGTATTTGATCAGGCCTGCGCCAAGGACTGGGCCAATAAGCGTGCCCGCACCACCCAGGATGGTCATTAGAACTACCTCGCCCGATGCCGTCCACTGCATCCGCTCCGCGCCAACCTGCGGGTCCATGGCGGCCATCAGCCCCCCTGCGAGCCCGGCATACATGCCCGAAATCACAAAGCAGGTCAGCATGTAGGGGCGAGTGTTGAGCCCGGTGTAGTTCAAACGCTGCTGGTTCGACTTGATCGCCTTCAGCATAAGGCCAAAGGGTGACCGGAAGATGCGGATGGCCGTGTAGAAGGCTACCAGCATCATCGCCGCGCAGATGTAGTAGCCCCAGTTAAAGGTGAAGGCCCACGGCCCGAGGTTCAGCACGAAGCTGTCGCTCATCTCGATGCCAAAGAGGCTTGGCGCGGGAATGTTGCCGTTAGCGTCCACGGACCCGCCGCCCAGGAACCCGGGCAGGATGCGCGGGTCATCGAGCGCTGTTTGCAGCCCAGTTTCACCCCCCGTCAGCGGGGTCAGCACCGAGGCCGCTAGCGAAAACGCCATCTGCGCGAATGCGAGCGTCAGGATTGAGAAGTAGATGCCTGACCGGCGCAGCGAGATGTACCCGATAGCCAGTGACACCAGCCCCGCGATGACCATCGAGAAGATGATTGCTGGTATCACATTGATGGACAACAATTTTAGCATCCACATACCAGCATAGCTGCCAACTCCCAAGAAGGCCGCGTGGCCGAAGCTGAGATATCCAGTCAGCCCGAAGAGGATGTTGAACCCGATTGCGAAGATGCCGAAGATCACAAACCGCTGCATCAGGTCCGGGTAGCCCGCGTTAAACGAGGTGCCCATGGCCGAATTATCCGGGAAGGGGTTCAGGAAGAAGGGCGCGCAGGCCACAAGCACGGCCACGATCAGCAGGAGCGTGGTATCTTTTGCGTTAAGTCCAAGCATGGATCAGTCCTCCATCACGCCTTTGCGGCCCATTAGGCCCCGCGGGCGGGTGAGCAGAATAACAATTGCGGCTATGTAGATGACCACCTGGTTGATGCCGGGGATCAGTTCGATGACCTCGCGCATGGAGGCAAAACTCTCCACGATACCAAGTAAGAAGCCGGCTAGGATGGCGCCGGGGAGCGAGCCCATGCCCCCCACAACAACCACCACGAAGGAAATAACGAGGAAGTCCATGCCCATGTGGTAGTTGGGCGACACGATGGGCGTGTACATTACACCCGCAAGTCCCGCGACTGCGGCGGCGACCCCGAACATGATCGTGAAGCGGCGGTCGATG
>JBCCMR010000053.1:0-12517 GCA_039026255.1 Pseudomonadota bacterium | reverse complement strand
CTCTTTCATGGCGCGGATGGCCATAGGCACGTCAGCTTCGCCGGTGAGCATGACCACCGGCAGTTCCTCATCCACACCGCGCGCCAGGGCCAAGACGTCGAAGCCGTCGGCCCCGGGCATGCGAATATCGGTTAGCACCACGCCGTTAAAATTGGCCCGTATGACCCGACGTGCCTGGGCAAATTGGGCCGTGGCAATAACAGTAATGCCCTCGATTTCCAGCGTTTGTGCTAGACTATCGCGGAGCGCGTCATCGTCTTCGACCAGTAAAACGGATTGGTTCATGGCGGACAAAGCTTCACGGTAAAACGGGCGCCTGTTCCGGTGTTTTCGCAGCTCAGGCGGCCACCAAAGCTGCCGACGATCCCATAGGAAATCGACAGGCCCAGGCCCAAACCCTTGGAGGCGCCGACTTCCTTGGTGGTGTAGAAGGGTTCAAAGACCCGTTCGGGGGATGTGATGCCGGGGCCGGTGTCATCGACGGTGATCCGGGGCGGGCCGTCGCGTAAGGTGACGCGGACTTCGCCCGTCTCGCCCACGGCGTCTCCGGCGTTTACCAGTAGGTTAACCAACACCTGGGTCAGGCGCACCTCACCGGCGATGGCACGCACCGATGCGGCGGGGCTGTCCACTGTGACCGGCACGCAAAGGTCCGCAAGATCGACCGCGGCGGAGATCACAGGCCCTAGATCCAGGGGCCCAGGTTCTGCAGGGTCCCCGCGAGCGAAATCGCGCAGGTTGGCAATTATGCGTCCGATCCGGTCCACTTGGCCTGAAACGGCCATGAGGTTCTGGCGGGTCTCACCTGACCGGTCCCGATCCAAGAGCTTCACCCCGTTTTCAGCGTAGTTGCGGATTGCGGCTAGGGGCTGGGTCAGTTCGTGGCTGATGCCTGCGCTCATCTGGCCCAGGGCTGCCAGGCGCCCGGCCTGCACGAGTCGGTCCTGGGCGGCGCGCAGTTGCGCGGTGCGATCCTCTACCGCCGCTTCCAGGCGGGCGTTTGCGCGGGCCTCCGCCGCCAGCCGATCCGCTAGGCGCCGTCGCCGCTGTGAGAGCGCCCAGTAGGCCGCCGCCGCGAGCGCCAAAAGCGCAGCCGCAAGCGCCGTGAATAGTTGCGCCGTTGCAGCGGCCGGGGCCGCATCAAGGTAAATGTGTGCTTCAAGCCCAATACGCGGCATAGGCGCGGCTAAAACCAACGTTCGCGCCGGCAAAAGCGCCGATCCTGTGCGCGCCACCCCAAAGCGCGTCTCGGTCATGGCCGGAAACGCGCGGTGGTCCACACCGACATAGCGCCCCTTTCCGGGCCCAGGCCCATCAGTACGTGAAAGCGCTAAGTCAGGGCGGTTGGTTACAAAAACGACCCCCTGGCGATCAAAGAATGCCAGCACCGCCTCGTCGCCTTCCCAATCAAATTCTAACTGCGCCGCGTCCACCCGAACTAGGACTACCCCCACGGGCGGGGCAGCCCCAGCAATGATACCGCGGGCCACATAAAAGACCCTGTCCCCGCCGGGGGCTGCGGTTTGTGGTTGCGCTTCGATCCCGTGATCCACACCCAGGGCGCCTTCCATTGCCCGGCGCAAGTAGGGGGCACGGAGCCTACGGTTGAGCGTCGTTTCAGGGGTTTCATAATCACTGGCGGCCACGACGCGACCGCCGGGGTCAAGCACGAGGATCGCGTCTGCTCCCACAGTCAGAGCCGTCATCGCCAAAAATGAATTGCCGCCGTCGCCCCGACGTTTCCCGCCAAGGGCGTCCAAGACATCTGGGTGGCGTGCTAGGACATTGGGGAGTTGTTGATAGGGCTCTAACTGACCCAAAAGCCGGTCTGCCGCCTGGGTCAGCTGCACTTTTCCTCGGGCCTCAAGCCCTGCGATGGCTGACCGAAAAGAGGCGCCATAAACCAGTGCCAACATCACCGGCGCCAAGAGAGCCAAGGCCAAAAACGGCGCGAATCTTTGCACGGGATCGAATCACCTTTGGGGGCAGCACGGTTACCTAAGACGATTCGTGCGAGCCAGGGAACAGACGTGTCCGAAATTTCGCACAATGGCCGAAAGCACGCGGCCGATTTACCTATAAATTATTGTTCATATTTACTAAATTATTTCACGCAACGCGGCCTTGCGGAGAGCGGATGGTTTCCTTTCTCTCCCCACCACACATCGAAACAGGGAGGTTATCCGATGAAACCCTTATTCAAAGCTGCCGCGATGGCGGCTGTGGCCATGGTGCCGTCGATTGCCGCCGCCGCCTGCGATCCGGGCGAGACGGTGGTCAAGTTCAGCCACGTAACAAATACCGATAAACACCCAAAGGGCATTGCCGCGTCGCTTTTGGAAGCGCGCATCAACGAAGAAATGAACGGCAAGATGTGCATGGAGGTTTTCCCGAACTCCACGCTCTACAACGACAACAAAGTGCTTGAAGCGATGCTTCAGGGCGACGTCCAACTGGCCGCGCCGTCGCTGTCGAAGTTTGAAAAGTTCACCAAGCAATTCCGCATTTTCGACCTGCCTTTCATGTTTGAAGACATCACCGCAGTGGAAGCTTTCCAGGCGTCGGAAGCGGGCCAAGCGATGCTCGACAGCATGAAAAAGCGCGGTTTGCAGGGTCTGGCCTACTGGCACAACGGCATGAAGCACATGTCAGCCAACAAGCCGCTTATGCTTCCCACCGACGCCAACGGGCTGAAGTTCCGCGTGCAGTCGTCGGACGTGCTTGTGGCGCAGATGGAAGCTATCGGTGGTAGCCCCCAGAAGATGGCCTTCTCCGAGGTCTACGGCGCGCTCCAGCAGGGTGTTGTGGATGGCCAGGAAAATACCTGGTCCAACATCTACGGCAAAAAGTTCTTCGAAGTGCAGGACGGCATCACCGAAACGAACCACGGCATCATTGACTACCTTCTCGTGGCGAGTGTCGACTGGCTCGACAGCCTGGACGCCGACGTGCGTGACCAGTTCTTGACCATCGTTGCCGAGGTCACCGAGACCCGGAACAAGGAGTCCACCGCCGTGAACGAGGCCGCCAAGAAGGCCATCGTGGACGCTGGTGGCACCGTGCGTCAGCTAACCGCCGAACAGCGCACGGCCTGGGTCGACGCCATGAAGCCGGTCTGGGCGAAGTTCGCCAGCGACGTGGGACAGGACAACATAGACGCTGCGCAAAAGATCAACGCTACCAACTGATCTGACGCCATTGCGCGCGGGCCCCATCGTGCGGCCCGCGCGCTTTTTCCGGGGGGAAATCATGGCTAAACCCGCGCAAGCAACTACCTGGGGCGACCGCCTGGAAGAAACGGTGATCGCGATAATCTTGGGCGTCATGACCATCATGACATTTGCTAACGTGGTGGCCCGCTACGGTTTTAACTCTAACATTTTCTGGGCGCTTGAGCTGACAGTGTTCCTGTTCGCTTGGCTGGTCCTTTTGGGTGCCTCCTACGCGGTGAAAAAGACCCTGCACCTGGGCGTCGACACCCTTATCAATCTGGCCAACCCGCAACTAAAGCGTGTGGTTGGGCTGATCGTAGTGGCCATCTGCCTGGCCTATGCGCTGCTCCTTTTGAAAGGGTCCTGGGACTACTGGGCGCCCTACGCCAACCTGCCCCCAACCGAAGGCCGCTGGTTCCCAACGGGCTTTGTCGACCGCTATCGCGGCCAAGGGTGGTACGAGACCCAAGACATACCGGTGCCGGTTTTCATGCGCTGGCTCGAAGACGCCTTCAACGACGGCGACGCTTACGAAAAAATGCCCAAGGTTGTGCCTTACCTGGTGCTCCCCTTGGCGATGGCGCTGTTGACGTTTCGCTTTGTCCAGGCGGGCATTCGCGTGTGGCGGGGCGACCAGGATACGGTGATCGTCAGCCACGAGGCCGAAGAAGACGTGGCCCTGGCGGGCGAAAAACTGAAAGACCTCAAATAATATGGAAGCGGTATTCCTTTTCACGCTGGTGATCGGTCTGATGCTGATCGGCGTACCGATCGCGGTGTCGCTGGGCTTTGCCTCGATCGTGTTCCTGCTGATCTTCTCGGACAGCTCGCTTGCATCGGTGGCGCAGACGCTTTTTGAGGCGTTCGAGGGCCATGCGACACTGCTGGCGATCCCGTTCTTCATCCTTGCGTCGAGCTTTATGTCCACGGGCGGCGTGGCCCAGCGGATTATCCGTTTTTCCATCGCGCTGGTGGGTCACTTGCGCGGCGGACTGGCCATTGCGGGGGTGCTGGCCTGCATGATCTTTGCCGCGCTGTCGGGGTCGTCGCCCGCAACTGTGGTCGCGATCGGCACCATCGTGATCGCGGCCATGCGCCAGGTAGGCTACACCAAGGAATTCGCCGCCGGGGTCATCGCCAACGCGGGCACCTTGGGCATCCTTATTCCGCCCTCCATCGTGATGGTCGTCTACGCTGCCGCTGTAGAGGTGTCGGTCGGGCGAATGTTTCTGGCGGGGGTAATCCCCGGGATTATGGCGGGCACGATGTTGATGATCGCCATCTATGTGATGGCCCGCATCAAAGACATGCCAAAGGGCGAATTCAAAGGTGCGCGCGAGGTCTGGGACAGTTTCTTCGACGCGCTTTGGGGTCTTTTGCTGATCGCCGTCATCATGGTGGGGATCTACGGCATCCCCGGCGTGACGGGTGCAATCTTCACCCCGACAGAAGCCGCCGCCGTGGCGTCGGTCTATGCTTTCCTGGTGGCATGTTTTGTCTACCGTGACATGGGGCCTTTGGCAAACGGGGGCTCCATCTTTACAAAGCCCTACGCCCTGGTCACTGCCTTTTGGCACCGGGACACGATCAACACCCTGCGGGACGCGGGCAAGCTGATCATTACGCTGATGTTTGTGATCGCCAACGCGCTCCTGCTTAAACACGTGCTGACCGACGAACAGATCCCCCAGCAGATCACCGAGGCCATGCTGGCCGCGGGCTTTGGCCCAGTGATGTTCCTGGTGATCGTGAACGTGATCCTTTTGATCGGCGGTCAGTTTATGGAGCCGTCGGGGCTCTTGGTGATCGTGGCGCCGCTGGTATTCCCTATCGCTATCGAACTGGGCATCGACCCGATCCACCTGGGCATCATTATGGTGGTGAATATGGAGATCGGCATGATCACCCCGCCGGTGGGGCTCAACCTCTTTGTCACGTCGGGCGTGGCGGGGATGCCGATGATGGGTGTGGTGCGGGCGGCGCTGCCCTTCCTGGCGGTGCTCTTTGTGTTCCTGATCATGGTCACCTACATCCCTTGGATATCCACCGCCCTGCCGAACGCGGTCATGGGACCGGAATACGTGACCCGCTGATCCGGCGCGGTCGGCCAGGCAAGCTTCCTTGTGAAGCTTGTTCCCCCTTTCCGCGGTCGCTACGCTCTCCGAAAAACGGGGGACGGTTCTGTGACGCGGGTGCTGATTATCGGGGCGGCGGGGATGCTGGGCGGGCGCCTGGCACGGGCGCTGGGGCCAGCGGCGGAGGCGATGCTCCTGGTGGATCGCAGCGCGCCATCTATTCCCGACGCCGCCCCGACAGAAACCGAGGCCCGCGCCCTGGACCTCGCAGCGCCCGGCGCAGCCGGTGACCTGGCCGCTTGGGCGCCCGACCTGGTCTACCACCTGGCGGCGGTTGTCTCTGGTCAGGCCGAGGCCGATTTCGATCTGGGCTACCGCGTCAACCTCGATGCCACCCGCGCGCTCCTTGACGCGCTGCGCCCGGGCGATAGGCGCCCGCGGGTTGTTTTTTCTTCTTCGCTGGCCGTCTACGGGCCTCCCTTTCCGGCCGTGGTGCCCGACAGCTTTGCCCCGGCGCCCGCCAGCAGCTACGGGGTGCAAAAGCTCATGGGTGAACACCTGGTCAGCGACTATAGCCGCAAGGGGTTTATCGACGGGGTGTCGCTTCGCCTGCCCACGGTTGTGGTGCGCCCTGGCGCCCCAAATGCCGCCACCAGTGGGTTTATGTCCGCCATCATTCGTGAGCCTCTCAACGGGCAGCGCGCGACGGTGCCTGTGTCCCGAGACCTCGCTGTTTGGATTGCCAGCCCCGATGTGACCGTGGCGAGCCTGGTCCGCGCTGCGACCATGGACACCGGCGTCGCCCGGGTCCTGTCGGCCCGGGGCATCAGCGTCACCATCGCGGAAATGGTGGCAGCCCTCGGCCGGATCGCCGGGCCCGACGTGGCAGCGCTTGTGGAAGATGGCGCAGACCCCGCTGCCGCGCGGGTGGTCGAAACCTGGCCCAGCGCCTATGCCTGCGCGGCCGCCCGGGCCCAGGGGTTTCCAGTGGATGACGGGATTGAGGCGATCATTCGCCAGCACATCGCCCAGGAACACGGCTAAGGGCATGTTGCCCGGCTCGTGGCGGGGTTTTAGCGGGCGCGCGCATCCGCTTCCGCGCCCGTAGACTGCGCGCGCGCGTCAGGCGGGTTTGCCGTGCCGCGCGGCCCAGAGACACGCCAGTTCGGTGGCCACATGGGCACCTGCGATGGCCGTTGCGCCCGTGGTGTCGTAGGGGGGTGACACTTCCACCACGTCCATGCCCACCACGTTGATCCCGGCCAGTCCCCGCAGCATCGCCGCCGCCTGCCAACTGGCCAAACCACCCCAAACCGGCGTGCCGGTGCCCGGGGCAAAAGCTGGGTCAAGGCAGTCGATATCGAAGGTCACGTAGACCGGCGCGTCACCCACATGGTCGCGGACCTGAGCTGCGATCGCCTCCGGGCTTTGCCGGTGGCAGGCCGGCGCGTCGATTGTCAGGATGCCGAGGGGGTCCGGGTTCACGGTGCGGATGCCCACCTGGGCCGACCGGGCCGGGTCGATTACCCCCTCTTTCACCGCCCGGTAGAACATGGTGCCGTGGTCGATGCGGCCCTCTTCGTCGTCGGCCCAGGTGTCGGAATGGGCGTCGAACTGCACCAGGGCCAGGGGCCCGTGGCGCGCCCCGTGGGCGCGCAGGATTGGATAGGTCACAAAATGGTCCCCGCCGAGCGCCAGACACGCCGCTCCTTGGGCGAGAATACCGGCCACATGCGCCTCCAACACCGCGGGGAAGTCCGCCACCCGGGCATAATCCCAGGCCACGTCGCCGTAGTCGGCCATGGCGATATCGACCATGGGATCCACGGCCCAACCGTAGGGTGGTTCAAAGGTCTGGAGCGTGCTGGCCTCACGGATCGCGCGGGGGCCAAATCGGGTACCCGGGCGGTGTGTGACCGCGCTGTCGAAAGGCACGCCGGTGACTGCTAGGTCCACGCCGCTCAAGTCCTTTGTCAGGCGCCGCCGCAGAAAGCTGGGGACGCCGCCAAAGGCCGCCTCAAAGCTGTGCCCTTGGAACCCATCGCGGGTTATGGCGGTGTCCACTTCGTTTTCGGCGTCTTCAAGCGCCATGGGCGGGCTCCTTTAAGGGTGGTGGGTGGCCCCGTCGCCGCGGCGCGCTAGCCGTCGTCAGAGGGGAAATCCAAAAGCCCTGCCAGACGCAAGGTGCGTACCGGATAGGTTTCGTCGGTGCGGAACCGCTCCATCGAAAAGTCGGGTTCCAAGATCCGCAATCGGTTGCGGATCTGATCGACCTTTTCGTGTTCGTTCTTGTGGGCGTAGAGCGCCAGGAGGTGACGCAGCGGTGGCCGGAAATGGGGCGCCGCGGAGCGCGCCCGCTCGCCCGCGGCGATGGCTTCGTCGAATTTGCCCGATGCGATGCAACTGATGCAGTGGAAGGTATCCCACCAGTGGTGGAACGTGGATCGCCGGGCGATGTCGCTAGCGCGCTGGGTCAGGTCATAGGCGCGGCCCAGGTTGCCCATCCACATCTCGGCGCTGGCCAGCGTCGACATGCCGAAGGCACCGGCCAGGCTGTTGTCCATGCGTTGCTGCTGGGCAACGATATGGGCGACTTCCATATCCGCCTCCCGCAGGACGGTCACCTGGTTTACCAGCGCCTGGACCAGGGGGTTGTCTCCATCCAGTTCCAACGCCTGGCGGGTTAGGGCCTTGATCTCTTCGCGTTCGGCGTCGTCGTCGGGGATCACTAGTTCGGTGATCTGAATCGTCCGAAGGAGGCTCTGCCAGGCGAGGAAAAGCCCGTTGCGGTCGATGTCGTAGGCGCTCGACAAAAGCCGGTCGGCTACGTCGAGCCGCGCGGCCTCGAAGCTTTCCATCTCGCGCACCGCGCGCCGGGCGAGCGAGGCGCTCGCGATCTCGGGGCGCTCGGACGGGAATGCGGTCGCCATGGCGTCAAGCGCCCGTTCCGCCGCCTCAACAAGCAGATCAGCTAGCATGTCATCGGCGGCCACGTCATGGGTGGCCGCGTCCACGGCGGCTTTCGCAGTGTGCAGCACCCGTCCAGTGCCCGCGTGGGTCAGCCGGATGAACGCCAGGCTACGCCCCTGGTCCTCAATCACCCGGGTGTCGATTTCGATCTCGGCCGCGTCGCTTAGGTCATCGGCCACCTTCACAGGCACCTGGCGCCAGGCGCGCACCTGCTCGGCGATGTTTTGGCCGATCTGGTGGGACATATGTTCCGACAAAAGTCCCGCAGCACCGGACCCCTCTGCCGCTGGTTTCAGGCGCAGCACCAGCCCTTTCGACTTTGCAGCCTTGGCCGATTTGCGGCGCTCAAAGGCGTCGCGGACTTCGGCCTGCCAGTCCACGAAGGCGTCGTCGCGGATTTTCAAACCTTCGAGCAGTTCGCGGGTTTCGTCGCTGGCAATCTCGCCGTCGAAGTCCACGTCTACCGCCTCTGGGGCGAGACGCACTTGCATCCGGTCGACTTCGAAAATGTCTTTATAATCGCCAAAGGCCCGACGGATTTCGGTGAGCGCTTGGCGCAGGGACTGCCCAGCCTGCTCAGCACCGCGACCGGACCATAGCTTTTCCTCTAGAAACCGACGCGGGCGTGTCCGTTCGTCCGTCAGGGCAAGAATGGCGAGCAAACCCCGGGCCTTGGCGCCCTTGGGCGTCAAGTCCTGGCCTTCCGGACCGGTGACCGCGAAAGGGCCGATGGTCTGAATGCTCAATTGTCCCGTCAGTGCGGCCATCTTCGCGGCTCACTCTCCCCGACGACACCCTCAGCGGTGCCTTATTCGCCGCCTGGGTGTAGCAGTTTCGCCCCGACCAAACAACGTCCGTGAAAAAAGCGTGAAAAATAATCACGGGCCTTGCGCCGAGGTTTGACCGGCCTCGGGCTTTGCGCCCTAGTGCGGCAATATTTGAGCGATGGAGATCAAAAATGGCTGTTTTCACCCCGCAGGGCCCGCAGACACCCCAGGGGCCGCAAGGGCCCCAAGGCCCCCAGGGCCCCCAAGGGCCTCAGGGACCGCAAACCCCCCAGGGGCCGCAAGGACCGCAAGGGCCCCAGGGACCCCAGGGGCCCCAGGGAGGCGGCGGCTACTACGGCACGGCGCTGATCACCAGCCGCGACGGAACCCAGCGGTTCTGGAACGGGGAAAAGACGCGCACACCGGCCTACACCACCGGTGACGGGTCCACGGCAGCGCGCCAATGGAAGACCTTCAAGGCCATGGGCGCATATCCCCGGTCGGCGGCTATTCTGGCCGAGGTGATGGGCCTTTTAAGGGTGGACGACAACGTCGAGACCAATCGCGCCGGGGTGCGTTTTGTAGGCGACGGGGCCGATGCGATTATCGCTGAGCTACAACGCCCAACCTTGCGCGATTTTGAGCAGCAATTGAAATACCTGCGCGCGGCGGCTGACCTTCGGTTTGACCGCCAGGCGGAGATTGCGGCCCAGGTGGGTGACTTAACGCCGTTCTTCGCTGCGTTGACCTACTTGTCGGGGGAAACGCACAAATGGACGCTGGAGTTTCTCGCCACCATAATCCGCACCTGCCAGGTGGTGGAGATGCGACTCAAACAGCTTTTCGATGCGCCCCGGCCTATTGCCTTTGCCCAAGAGGTGCAGCCGATGATTCCGACGCCGGGCCACCCGACATGGCCGTCCGGCCACGCGACGGAAGCGTTCGCAATGGCCACATTCATGGCGCGTGTAGGCGGGAGCGACCTGGACCCGGTGGAAGGCGTGCGCGCCCAGTTGCCCGCCTATCGCCTAGCAGCGCGGATCGCGTTCAACCGGCAAGTGGCGGGGGTGCATTTTCCCACCGACAGTGTGGCCGGGGCGGCGCTGGGTATCGGGATTGCGGAGTTTCTTATGGCTTACGCCAGCGGTGCGCCTGCCACCCATGCTATGGCCTTCAACGGCGGCGCTTTTGAAGGGGACTTTAACCTGACCCTGCTGGCGCGGACAATGCCTGGGGGCGACGACAACCAAACCATAACCCGCACTGAGGTGCCGATCCCCGGCGCGGGGCGCAGCAAGCTTTTGAAAAAGCTGTGGTCTGCCGCGCAAGAGGAATGGGACGGGGCGGGCGGTACGCTTTGACCCAGGCGCCGGACTCCAGGGGTTGCGGAGCCTGGCGGCCCCGCGGTGGCCCCGTCCGCAAACGGGGGGTCATTCTGCGAAGGCGGTGTTGGGCGTTGCGCGGCCTGGCGGCCGCGCGATGGCGCTGGGCGCAGGCCGGTGTACCTCTGCCCGCAAAGGGCGCGGCGCGAGGCTAGAAAGGGGCTTCTACGTCGTTCATGGCCACATAAACGGACTTCAGTTCGCTGTAGTGTTCAATGGCAGCCTTGGAGTTTTCGCGCCCCACGCCGGAATGTTTAGTGCCGCCGAAGGGCGCCTCGACCGGGGCGGGGTTGTAGGTGTTGATAAAGCAGGTCCCGGCTTCAAAACCCGCGGCTACGCGGTGGCCCCGGGTCAGATCCGCGGTGAAGACCCCAGCAGAGAGACCAAATTCTGTGGCGTTGGCGCGGGTAACGACCTCTTCTTCGGTGTCAAAGTCAAGAATTGACAGCACCGGGCCAAAGATTTCTTCGCGCGCGATGGTCATGGTGTCCGTGACCTCGGCAAAGACTGTGGGTGCCAGGAAAAACCCGTCCCGGTCCAAGCGCCCGCCGCCGGTCACAAGCCGCGCACCTTCGGCGACACCCTTGGCGATGTAGCCTTCTACGATGCGCATCTGTGTTTCTGATACCATGGGGCCAAAAGACGTGTCCGGGTCCATGGGGTCGCCTATTTTCGCCTGGGCTAGCCGCTCTGTCAGACGCGCCAGGAACGCGTCCTTGATGCCGCGCTGCACAAAAACCCGGGTGCCGTTGGAGCAGACCTGCCCGGACGAGTAAAAGTTGCCCAGGATCGCACCGCCTACGGCATTGTCTAGGTGGGCGTCGTCGAAGACGATCATGGGCGACTTGCCGCCCAATTCCATGGTGACGTGTTTCATACCCGCGGCGGCGGCGGCGTAGACTTTTTTGCCTGTGGGCACCGAGCCGGTCAGCGAAACCTTCGCCACCCGCGCATCCCCTACGAGCGCGGCGCCGACCGCGCCCATGCCCTGCACCACGTTAAAGACACCTGGGGGGGCCCCCGCTTCGGTCAGGATTTCTGCGATTTTCAGCGCAGCGAGCGGCGTCGTCTCAGACGGCTTGAAAACCATGGTGTTTCCGCACGCGAGCGCGGGCGCCGCCTTCCAGCAGGCGATTTGGGTAGGGTAGTTCCAGGCGCCGATGCCTACGCAAACGCCCAGGGGCTCGCGCCGGGTATAGACAAAATCGCCCCCGGGCAGCGGAATGTGTTCGCCGGTCAGCGCCGCCGCAAGCCCGCCGAAGTATTCCAGCGCATCGGCCCCTGAGGTGGCATCGGCTACCAGCGTTTCCTGGATTGGTTTGCCGGTGTCGTGGGTTTCTAACACCGAAAGGTCGTGGTTGCGGTCACGGATTATGTCAGCGGCGCGGCGCAAGATGCGACCCCGTTCCATCCCCGAGAGCGCGGCCCAGGGTCCCCGCGCCCGGTCTGCGGCAGCAAGCGCGGCTTCTACGATGGCGGGGGTGGCGGCATGTATCCGGGCAATCTCGGCGCCGGTGGCGGGGTAGATGACCGAAATTACTTCCCCTGAGGGATCGTCGGTAGGCGCCCCGTCAACGAAGTGGCTGCCGGTGGGTTGGAAGGTCATGGGCCGCATCCTTTTTGCCGTCGTCTGGCGCTACCACGGGGGTAGCGGGCCGGGCAAGCGGCGCACTGCCCTGGAATGGCAGAAGGGCGGTGCGTCGATGATAGAAATTGGTTGCCGGGTCTGTCGGTGTCGACTAAGTATACTATAGCGCACAGGAAATCTCCTCCGGCAGACTGCTGTGCGAAGTTCCTGACAAGTGGCTAATTGACGCGCGCGGCGGTTTATCTCTGCGTCAAGGTGTCGATTGATCGGATGTAGGAGACATCCTAGGTGGCGGAGTGACGAGACGCTGCCAGCCTGCGCGCTAGCCCACGCCAGTACCAAAAAGGAGCTCCCCATGACGGTCCTAGATACCGCAGAAATGAACGCGCAACGCATTCCGACCATTCGGTCGGCTGACTGGTTTTTGCGCGTCCCGCTCGCCGCAATCATTATCGAGCAGGGCTATTGGAAACTGCCAGACATGGCTGCGCAGGCAGAAGGTTATGGCCTGCCATTGGTCATT
>JBCCMR010000052.1:0-12821 GCA_039026255.1 Pseudomonadota bacterium | reverse complement strand
CTCAAGCCCGAACTCCTTGAGAAAGCCGTAAACCGTGGCCACGTCATAGTCGTACTGGTGCTTTGACGGCTCCTGGGGTTTGGGCTCCACCAAGATCGCGCCCTCAAAGCCGATCTTATGTTTGTATTCTACCACCATTTGAAGAAAGCGCCCGGCGTGGGCCCGCTCCTGGGCAAGGTCCGTATTCAGAAGCGTCTCGTACCCCTCGCGTCCGCCCCAAAGCACATAGTTCTGCCCCCCCAGGCGATGCGTGGCGTCCATGCAGGCTTTCACCGTGGCCGCAGACCAGGCGAACACGTCCGGGTCTGGGTTTGTGGCCGCGCCGCCCATAAAGCGCCGGTGGGTAAAAAGGTTCGCCGTCCCCCACAAGAGCCGCGGCCCGCCCGCCTCCATCTTTTGGCCGATGTAGTCGGTGATCGCCTCGAAATTGGCCAGGCTTTCGGCAAACGTCGCGCCCTCGGGACGGATATCGGCGTCGTGAAAACAGAAAAACGGCTGGCCCAGGATGGCAAATAGCTCAAACGCCGCGTCCGCTTTCATCCGCGCCAGGTCCATCGTGTCACCGAACCATGGCCGCAGGAAGGTTTCGCCGCCGAACGGGTCACCGCCTGGCCAGGCAAAGGAATGCCACCAGGCCACTGCAAAGCGCAGGTGGTCCTCCAACCGCTTGCCATCCACCACTTCATCGGGGTTGTAGTGGCGGAAAACGAAGTCGCCTTCGCCCGCGGGGTCAAAGTGGACCCGGTCGATACCGGCAAAAAAGTCAGTCATGACAGCTCCTTGAGTGCGCTGTAGGTGGCCATGTAACGGGCATGGCCCGCGGCGAATGCATCCGCAAGCGCGGGGTCTGGGACCACCGTACGGGCCATGTCTGGCACCGACGCGGCCCCCGGTGTCAGGTGGCCCGCAGCCATGGCGCCGAGGCGCGCGGCCCCGTAAGCGGCGCCGAAATCGCCTGCCACGGGCACGTCCACCGGCAGCCCAAGCGCGGTTGCCAGCATGGCTAGCCAGGCGCGCGACCGCGACCCGCCGCCCACGGCAATCAGCCGCGCGGGCGCGGTGCCGGTGGCCTGCATTGCCCGCAGGCTGTCGAGAAAGGCAAACGTCACCCCTTCAAGCACCGCGCGCACCAGCGCCGCGCGGTCGGTGGCGTGTTCGATCCCAATCAAGGCGCCGCGCACCTGCGCGTCGTTGTGGGGCGTACGCTCGCCGCCTAGATAAGGCAAAAAGAGCGCCCGGCCCGGGGCCGCCAGGTCGCCTAGGTCCGCGGTCAGGGTTTCGGGCGCGGTGCCCAGGACCCCGCCCGCCCAGGCCAGGGCGTCCGTGGCCGACAGGATCACCCCCATCTGGTGCCAACGTTCAGGCAGTGCGTGGCAAAAGGTATGGAGCGCCGTGTCCGGGTCAGGCGCATAGCCCGCCGAGGCCACAAAAAGCACCCCCGATGTGCCTAGGGATAAAAACGCCGTTCCTGGCTCAACCACACCCACGCCCACGGCGCTGGCGGCGTTGTCCCCGGCACCGCCAGCCACAGGAATGCCCGCGGGCAGGCCCAATTCCGCCGCCACAGCCGCGCGCAGGGCCCCGCCCGGGGCAGACCCTTCGACCAACCCCGGCATATGGTCCCGGGTCAGGCCCGTGGCCGCCAAAAGGTCGTCCGACCAGTCCCGGGCGCCCACATCGAGCCAGGCTGTTCCAGACGCGTCCGACAGGTCCGACAGGTAGTCCCCAGTCAACCAAAGGCGCAGGTAGTCTTTGGGTAAAAGCACCTTCGCGGCAGCATCAAAGCGGTCCGGGTCCTGCCGCGCCAGCCAGGCAAGCTTCGGCGCCGTGAACCCCGGGAAGACGATGTTGCCAGTCTTGGCGCGAAACTGCGGGTCCGCGTCCATGGCCGCCGCTTCGGTATGCGCGCGCGTGTCGTTCCACAGGATCGCCGGGTTCAGCACCCGGTCGGCGGCGTCGATCACGGTTGCCCCGTGCATCTGCCCCGACAGCCCAAGCGCCACCACAGCGCCCATGTCCTGGCCGTGGTCCCGGGACAGTGCCGTGACCGCCGCGCGGCAGGCACCGATCCAATGGGCCGGGTCCTGTTCGGACCAACCCGATCGGGGGCGTGCCACGCTCAGCGGGGCTTGGGCGCTAGCCCGCACCTGGCCCGCGTCGTCCATCAGGAGCGCCTTGAGCCCCGACGTCCCCAGATCAAGCCCCAGAAACATCAGTGCTCCAACTTCACCCAGGCGGCATTGCGGGCCGATGACTTCACGCAGGCGGCGACAAATTCGACACCGCGCAGGCCGTCTTGCACCGTGGGAAAGACGACGCCTTCGGGCAGGCCCGCGCCGTCGCGGGCAGCGATGATCGCTTCGGCTGCCTCAGAATAGATGTTGGCAAATCCTTCCAGGTAACCCTCCGGGTGGCCCGGGGGGATGCGACTGACCCGGGCGGCGGCATCGCCTGCCCCGGCGCCGTTGCGGGTAATCAGGCGTTTGGGCTCGCCCAGGAGCGTGTACCACAGGTAGTTGGGGTCCTCCTGGGCCCATTCGAGCCCGCCCTTTTCGCCGTAAACCCGCAGTCGCAGGGCGTTTTCGTTGCCCGGGGCCACCTGCGATGACCAGAGCATCCCCCGCGCGCCACCCTCAAAACGCAGCATCACATGGGCATTGTCGTCCACGCGCCGCCCGGGGACAAAGGCTTGGATATCCGCGGCAAGGCTTTCGACCCGCAGGCCGGTCACAAAACCCGCCAGGTTGAACGCGTGGGTGCCGATATCGCCAGTGGAGCCGCCCGCGCCGGACCGTTCCGGGTCCGTGCGCCACGCGGCTTGTTTGAAGTCCTGTTCTTCGGACAGCCAGTCCTGTGGGTATTCCACCTGCACCACGCGGATCGCACCGATATCACCGGCGGCGACCATGTCGCGGGCATGGCGAACCATAGGATAGCCCGTGTAATTGTGCGTCAGAATGAATAGCGCGCTCGACGCCTCGGCGGCTTTGACCATCTTTTTGGCGTCAGCCAAGGTGCTGGTCAGCGGTTTGTCGCAGATCACGTGGATGCCGCGCTTCAGGAACTCGCGCGCGGCGGGGAAGTGCACGTGGTTCGGGGTGACGATGCTAACGGCCTCGATCCCGTCTTTACGGCGCGCCTCGCGTTTGGCCATCTCCACGAAGTCTTCGTAGATGCGCTTCAGCCCCAGCGCCTCACCACTGTCACGGGCCTTTTCGGGGGTCGACGACAGCGCCCCCGCCACCAGTTCGTAGCGATCGTCGATGCGGCTTGCGATGCGGTGCACGGCACCGATGAAAGCGTCGTTACCGCCGCCCACCATGCCCAGTCTGATGCGTGTCATGTCATGCTCCTTTTGCTGCGGCCCAGCCGCGCTGGAGGAGCGCAAGCCCCTCGGTATAAACCTCTTCCTCGGACCCGTAGAGCGGGCGCCACACCTTCGTTGCCGCCGCCAGGTCGGGCAGCGCCTGGCCAAAGGCCTCAATGGTCAGCCAACCGTCGTAGCCCGCCGCATGGAGTGCCGCGAAGGTAGCGGCAAAATCCACGTGCCCGCGCCCGGGCGTGCCGCGGTCGTTTTCAGAGATATGCACGTGGGCGATGGCCGCCGCAGTAGCGCCAATGCTGCCCACGGGGTCGCGTTCTTCGATGTTGGAATGGAACGTGTCGTATAGGTAGCCGTAGTTGTCGGCCCCCACCGCCGCCACGAGCTGCGCCGCGTCCGCGTTGGTGGTCAGCGCGTAGCATTCGAACCGGTTGAGCGGCTCCACCGCCAACGTCAGGTCACCGGCGTGGGCCGCCATAGCCTTGTGCGCCTCCACCAGCGCAGCCCATTCGCCCGCCGTAGGCCCGGCGCCGGAAAAGACCGCCAGCGGCTGCGTGAACGGCCCGCAAAGCACCTCGGCACCCAACGCGGTGGAGCAATCCACCAGCCACTTGAGGTGCTCCACCCCCGCCGCGTGGACCCTGGCGTCCTCGCTCAGCGGGCTTGCGTCCTCGGACGTGACAAGCCCCACCACCGTGCGCCTGAGCCCGATGTCATCCAGCTTGCGGCCCAACGCGGCGTAGTATTCCGGGTCGGCTTCAAAGACCGGCACCTCCACCCCATCATAGCCCGCAGCCTTCAACCGTTCGCACGTGGGCAAAAGGTCGTCGGTCAGGTGGGTTGTCCAGAGGAGGAGGTTAAACCCGGTCTGCATCACCCGATCCCCAGCATCTTGCGGTTTGCCGCCTCATCCGTGCCGCCGTCGGCGAAATCGTCGAAGGCCCGCTCGGTCACGCGGATGATGTGGTCAGACACAAACTGCGCGCCTTCGCGGGCGCCGTCTTCGGGGTGTTTGAGGCAGCATTCCCATTCGACCACCGCCCAGCCGTCGAAATCATTGGCGGCCATCTTGGAAAAGACCGCGCCAAAGTCGACTTGACCGTCGCCCAGCGACCGGAACCGCCCGGCCCGGTCCACCCAGGGCTGGTAGCCCGAATAAACCCCCTGGCGCCCGGTCGGATTGAACTCCGCGTCCTTAACGTGGAACATTTTGATCCGGTCTTTGTAGATGTCGATGTTGTCGAGATAGTCCAGGCACTGCAGCACATAGTGGCTGGGATCGTAGAGCATGTTGCAACGGCTATGCCCGCCCAGGCGGTCGAGAAACATCTCAAAGGTAACGCCGTCGTGCAGGTCTTCGCCCGGGTGGATTTCGTAGCAGATGTTCACGTCATGGGCGTCCGCATGGTCCAGGATCGGACGCCAGCGACGGGCCAATTCGTCAAATGCCGTCTCGATCAGGCCCGATGGCCGCTGGGGCCAGGGGTAGACATAAGGCCAGGCAAGCGCGCCCGAGAAGCTGACGTGGTTTTTGATACCCATATTGGCTGAAGCGCTGATCGCCTTCATCACCTGGTCCACGGCCCATTCCTGACGCGCCTTGGGGTTTCCGTGGACGCTGGGGTCCGCGAAGCCGTCAAAGGCCGCATCATAGGCCGGGTGCACGGCAACAAGCTGCCCCTGCAGGTGGGTGGACAGCTCCGTCACCTCCACGCCATTCGCGGACGCCTGGCCCTTGAATTCTTCGCAGTAATCCTTGCTTTCCGCAGCTTTCGACAGATCGAACAGGCGTCCGTCCCAGCTTGGCACCTGAACGCCCTTGTAGCCGCAGTCCGCGGCCCATTTGGTGATCGCGTCCCAACTGTTAAAGGGCGCCTCATCGCCGGCGAACTGGGCTAGGAATAGGGCCGGTCCCTGGATGGTTTTCATGGGGTGTCCTCCTTGTCGGGCCGTACGCTGGGCGACGGCATGTTTTCCTTTAGGTAAATATCGATACGGATGCGTTCCTGGGTATGGTTGATGGGCGCCCGGTCCGCCGTAGCCCGCATCAGCCGCACCGCAGACCGCACCAAATGCCCGGTGTCCTGGCTGATAATCGCGTCGAATACACCAGCGGCCAGCGCATCGCGCGACGTGGGCGTCAGTTCGTGGGCAATGACCACCAAGTCGCGATAGCGCCCGGTTTCGCGAAGGTAACTGATCAGCCCGGGGTTTCCCGCAGCACTGGAATAGATGCCGCAAAGGTCCGGGTAGGCCGCGAAGATATCGGGCAGCATGCGTTGGATCAGGTCGGGGTCGTCGCGCCCCTCGATAGAAGCCACCACCTCAAGCCCGGGAAACTCCGCCCCCATGACTGCGTCGAAACCGTGGCGCCGCTCCAAGTGGTCGCGCGCCAGGCGCGACCCGGTGATCACCAGCACCCGCCCAGCGCCGCGCACGAAACGGCCCATCAGCTGCGCCGCAGTCCGACCGGCAGCCACGTTGTCAATCCCTACAAAATGCGCCCGGTCCGAACTCGGCAGGTCCGCCACCAGCGCCACAACCGCAAGCCCACGCGCCCGCGCCCGTGTCACGGCGTCGCGCACGGCGGGGGTCTCGGGCCCGAAAACTGCGACCCCGTCCGTGGTTGCTGGGTCGAGCCCGTCGAGCATTTCGCACACCGCGCGCGGATCAAAGGGCGGCACCGCCAGGCGCCTAAGCGTCGTCCGCTCATGGGCAAGCTGCGCCGCCTGGGCGGCGATGGCGTCTTTGAGGGCGGCCACAAATTCATTCGCCCCGTCGGGCAGGACAAAAGCTAGCCGATACTGACGCCGCCGCGCCAGGTTCGCCGCCGCGGTGTCGCGCACGTAGCCCAGCGCAACAATGGCCTCGTTCACCTTGTCGATGGTGGCCCCGCGCACCCCAGGCCTGTCGTTCAGCACCCGGTCCACAGTCGCTAAAGACACACCCGCCACTCGGGCGATGTCGTTCACCGTTGGCTTGGGCGACTGGGTGGCAGGGGCTTGGGTCACCGTCTACCCCTAGGCCTCTGCGCCCTGAGCCAGCGCCTCAAAGAGAATGGCCACCGCTTCGGCGCCGGGGTCGTTATGCCCGGCAAGATTTTCGGAAGGAACATAAGCCGCGCGCCCAGCTTTGGCGGTGTGGATGCCCGCGGTGCCGTCGGCACCCGCCCGCGCCGCGACCGCTGCCGCTGCAAGCCCGTCGCCCAGGCTGCCCAGCGCCGGGGCCAAGGCGTCGATCATAGTGCGGTCGCCTACCTGGGCGCCGCCGACCTGGCCCACCCGGCGCAGACCTTCTTCCAGCGCTGTCGTCACCGGCGCGCCACCCGCGCAGGCGTCGCCCGCCGCGTTAAAGAAGATCGCCAGGATCACGCCGGACGACCCGCCCATGGTCTGGCTCAGTTCATTGCCAAGCGCCGGGAAAAGCTGCGTCAGGTCTGCAAGCGGCATCCGGTCAAGGCTGCCCTTCAGGGCCCGCGCAGCGGTAGAAAGCGTTGATCCCGTATCCCCGTCGCCGGACTTGGCGTCCAATTCGTTGAGCTGGGCCTCGGCCGCGATGAGCGTGTCGGCAACCCGCTCGACCGTGGCCCGCACGGCGGCATTTTCGGACGCCATCGGCGCAATCGGCGTCAGCCCGTCGGGCAGGGGCGTGACCCGCACCGGCGTCAGGTCGCCGACCCCGGGCCAAGCAGCCATGGGCACCGGCGCCCGCAGGGCAGACAGCTCAATATCGCTAACCGGCAAAAGCGACACCGAAAATCCGTGCATATCAAGCGAGGTCATCATCGGCGCCGGGCCGATCACATGCCGGGCCACACCCGCCTGGGCCAACCCGTGACATAGCACCGCCATTTCGAGGGGCGTGGTGGAGCCCAGGTTGTTCACCAGCGCGACCGCCGGACCGTCGCCCCGGTGCGGGCGCAGTTTTTCCAAGACCGTGGCCATGGCGCCAGACGCGTTCGCGAAGGCCACCTGCTCCACCCCCGGTTCACCGTGGATGCCGAGCCCAAGCTCGGCCTTGCCTGCGGGGATGCGGTCTTCCTTGGGGGAACCAGGCACCGTGCAGGTGTCGAGGCTCATGCCGATGGAGGCCACTTTGCCGATCACCGCACGCGCCGCTGCCGTCACCGCCGCCAGATCGCCGCCCGCGTCCGCCAGCGCGCCGGCGATCTTGTGCACAAAAAGCGTGCCCGCCACGCCGCGCGGCTGGGGCAGGTGCGGCAGCGCGATATCGTCATCCACGACCACCATCTCCACCCGCCGCCCAAGAGCCCGAGCCCGCTCTGCGGCCAGGCCAAAGTTTAGCCGGTCACCGGTGTAGTTCTTTACGATCAATAGGCAGCCGGGGTCGCCGGTCACCGCCAGGATCCCTGCCAGCACCGCATCAACCGATGGGGACGCAAAAACTTCGCCGCAGACCGCCGCGGTCAACATCCCAGAGCCCACAAAGCCCGCGTGCGACGGCTCGTGCCCAGACCCCCCGCCCGATATCAGCGCCACCTTGTCGTGGCCCCAATCCGTGCGGTGCACGACCTTGATGTGCGGATACCCGTCAAGCCGGGCAAGCGTGCCGCCCGACGCGGCTACCAGCCCTTCGATAGCTTCGACAACCAGGTTTTCCTTGCCGTTGATAAACTGGGGCATCTGGTCCTCCGTCAGTCAGGTCACACGCGCGCCTTGCGCGTCAAAAAAGATCGGGTTCTGCGCGGCCGCGCGCAGACTTTGGCCGGGGCTGTGGCCCGCGTGAGGATCGCTGAGCGTCACCAGATAATGGCCCGCCACCTTCAGGTGGAGCCGGGTCTGGTCGCCCAGGTGCTCCACCCGGGTGACCTGCGCCTCTTGCCCCGCGCCTCCGCCCGGGGACAAGGTGATGTGTTCTGGCCGCAGGCCAGTCTGGGACGCGCCCTTGGGGGCAGCCTCGCCAAGGACACCCACAGGCAACAGGTTGATGCGCGGCTGGCCCAAGCGCGCGGCCACATAAGTGGTGCGCGGGTCTTCGTAGATTTCGCGCGGGGTGCCGAACTGCACCAGATGCCCGTCGTCGAGCACCCCCACGTGGGTGGCCATCGTCATGGCTTCGATTTGGTCGTGGGTCACGTAAAGCAGCGTCGCAGCAAGCTCTGCATGGATACGCTTGAGCTCCACCCGTAGGTCCGACCGCAGTTTAGCATCGAGCGAACTGAGCGGTTCGTCCATCAGGTAAATCGCCGGGTCGCGCACCAGGGCACGCCCGATGGACACCCGCTGCATTTCGCCTCCCGAAAGCTCGGTCGCTTTGTTGTCGAGCTTGTGGGGGATGTGCAGCACCTCGGCCACCGCCTGCACCTTGCGAGCAATCTCGTCTTCGGGTGTGCGCAGGATGGGCGACCGCAGGGGAAACGCCAGGTTATCGCGCACCGACATATGCGGGTAGAGCGAATACTGCTGGAACACCATCGCCACGTCCCGCTGGGCGGGCGTCAGCCCGTTGACCGGTGTGCCAGCGATGGCAATGGCGCCCGAGTCTGGTTTTTCGAGCCCCGCAATTAGGCGCAGCGTAGTGGTTTTGCCCGCGCCTGTGGGGCCTAAAAGCACCACAAAGGCGCCATCGGGCACCGTAAGGTCCATACCAACAATGGCCTTTGTGGCGCCAAACGCCTTTGAGACCCCGCTTAGCGTTACCTCAGCCATTGAGAACCCTTTCGTTGAGCGCCGACCGCAGTGCCTGCCCCGTGCCCCGGTCAAACAGCGTGACGCGCGCCGGGTCAAACCGTAGCCCCACCGTGTCCCCGACCGTCGCCGCAAGGTCCGCGCCGATCCGCGCCTTAACCTCGCCGTTGGCGGTCTCAAGCGTGACGATCTGCGTCGTGCCCAGGTATTCGGTGGCCAGGATGCGCCCCCGGTAGCCTGCGCCATCGCTCAGCGCGATGTGTTCGGGGCGAATGCCAAAGGCCAGATCGCCCGAAGCCCCGTCGCGCAAGGCGGGCACGCCACAGGCGGTGCCGTTCAGGTCCACGCTGTCAGCACCGGCCGCGACCGACCCAGAGAAATCCAAAAAATTCATCGATGGGGAGCCGATAAAATCGGCCACAAACATCGTGGCGGGCATGTCGTAGATCTCTTGCGGGGTGCCGAACTGTTCGACCACGGCGTTGTTCATCACCACGATCTTGTCGCCCATCTGCATCGCTTCGAGCTGGTCGTGGGTCACGTAGACTGTGGTCGCCCCCATCCGATCATGGAGCGCGCGCAGCTCTTCGGCCATGCGTTCGCGGAACTCCGCATCGAGCGCGCCAAGCGGTTCATCCATCATAAACGCCTTAGGCTCGCGCACGATGGCCCGCCCCAGCGCCACGCGCTGGCGATCGCCGCCCGACAGTCCGCCCACGGGCTTTTTCAGGATGTCGCGGATGCCCAAGATGCCCGCCACCTCGTCGATCTTTGCGCGGATCTGTGCCCGCGGCATCCCCTGGCTTTTGAGCGGGTAGCTCAGGTTGTTGTAGACGTTCATATGCGGGTAAAGCGCGAACATCTGGAAAACGAAGGCGATGTCGCGTTCGCTGGGCGGGCGCTGGCCGATCTCCTCCCCGTCGAGGTAAATTTCGCCGCTGGTGGGCAGCTCCAGCCCCGCGATCATGCGCAGCGTAGTGGTCTTGCCGCACCCTGATGGGCCGAGGAGCATGAAAAACTCACCGTCCTCAATCGTGAACGAGCTTTCGCGCACGGCGACAAAATCACCGAATTCCTTACGGACATTTTTTACTATGATTTCGGCCATTCAGTCATCCCCCGGAAAATGGCTGACGACGATGAACATGACGGTGCCAATGAGCGTCGTGATGAAGGAATAGGTGTAGGCCCACATCACAAAGGGCTGCATCAGCATCACCACACCCAGCGCGATGATGACGGTGGCGACCAATTCCCAGGGGCCGCGGCGCAGGCGAAAAAGACCGGACAGAAACTGGTTCATAGCGGGTCTTCCGAAGTGAAGGGCATAACCGAGCGAACCCCGCCCCGCTTTAGAGAAGGCAGATCGCCTTGGGTCGGCGCAGATTGGGTGGGACGGGGCGTTGCGGCCATCGGGTAGCGCCCTGCGGCTGCCCCCCCGCGCAGGGCATTGGGTGCTGGCGTGTCGATCATTTGCGCACCGCGCCGAAAGTAATCCCCCGCAAGAGATGTTTGCGCAGAAGGATAGTGAAGATCATCACCGGCAAAAGGAAGATCGTCGCGCCCGCCGCCACCGCCGGCCAGTCGAGCCCGCCGATCCCGATGATCGTGGGGATGAAGGGCGGGGCCGTCTGGGCCGTGGCCGAGGTTAAAAGCACCGCAAAGGCGTATTCGTTCCAGGCAAAGATCAGACAGAAGATCGCCGTCGATGCGATACCCGTGGCCGCCTGGGGCAGCACCACTTTGTAGAATGCTTGAAACCGGGTGTAGCCGTCGATCAGCGCCGCCTCTTCGTATTCGCGGGGGATCTCGTCGATGAAGCCCTTCAGAAGCCAGACCGCAAGGCTGATGTTCACGGCGGTGTAAAGCAGGATCATCCCCAGATGCGTGTCCGACAAACCCAGGTTGCGGTACATCAGAAAGATCGGGATCGCGACCGCAATGGGCGGCATCATCCGGGTGGACAGGATGAAAAACAGCAGGTCATCGGCAAGCGGTATCTTAAAGCGGCTAAAGGCATAGGCGGCGAGCGTGCCTAGAAAGACGCTCAGAAAAGTGGAGCCAAAGCCGATGATGACCGAATTCAGGAACCTCTCGCCAAACTTCGACGGTCCCACGATGACCATGTCGTACTGGCGCACGATCTCGTCAGCCCAGTTTTCCGGCGGGTTGGCATCCAGAAACTCCTGCGTCTGGCGGGTTCGCGTGGTGAACAGGTTCACATACCCTTCAAGCGTGGGCTCAAACACCACCTTGGGCGGATAACTGATAGCGTCGGACGGGCTTTTGAACCCAGTCATCGCAATCCAGGCGAGGGGGATCATAGTGATCAGCGCGTAGGTGATCACAAGTACGCCCGCGACCCATTTCGACCGGTTTGTGGGTTCAGTGATGGAGTAGGCGCTCATGCCGATGCTCCCAACGCTCTGGGGGGATGAACCCTGGCCAGCATCTTCAGATTGTGCGCCATAGGGCGCAGGCCGGGGGCGGGGTTCGTGGGCATTCGCATCACCGCTCTTTCACCTTGTTGAGCGCTTTGACATAGATGCTTGCCAGGCCAAAGACTGTCACAAAGAGGATGATGGCATAAGCCGACGCATACCCCGTTCGCCACTTTTCGAACGCTTCCCGTTTCAGGTTGATCGACGTCAGTTCCGTGGTTGACCCAGGCCCGCCGCCGGTAAGCTGCACCACCAGATCGAACATTTTGAAGTTCTCGATCCCCCGGAAGAGCACCGCCAGCATCAGAAAGGGCAACACCATCGGGATCGTGATTGTGAAAAACTGACGGAGCTTTGAGGCGCGGTCGATTTCGGCGGCCTCGTAGATGTAGTCGGGGATGGACCTGAGCCCCGCCAGGCATATGAGCATCACGAAAGGCGTCCACATCCAGGTGTCGACGATCACGATGGACCAAGGCGCTAGGTTCACAGAGCCTAACATCTCAAAACTTGACGGCTCCCGCCCCGTGAAAAACGAGATTATATAGTTAAAGAGCCCGATCTGAGGCTGGTAGAGAAACTTCCAAAAGTTGCCGACCACCGCAGGGCTCAACATCATGGGCAGTACGATCACCGTCGTCCAGAACGCATTACCTTTGAAATTGCGGTGGATGAGCCACGCTAGCGCAAACCCGATCAGCACCTGGAAAAAGATCGTCCAGAACAGGAAATGCGCCGTGGCCTGCATATTCAGCCAGATGTCTTCGTCGGTCAGGATGCGCTCGTAGTTGCGCAGGCCGATGAATTCGGGCTCCCGCGTCAGGCGGTTGGCCCGGTAGTTCGTAAAGCTCAACTGGATTGTCCAGATCAGCGGGAAGATGTTGATCGCCAGCAAAAGAAAGATTGTTGGCGCCACAAAAATCCAGGCAATCGCACGGTCGCTTAGACCACGTATCTTGCGCGCCACCCCGGGCGGCGTCTTTTCCGCGATGCGATCTACCGGTTGATCGGTCATCTATCCGCTCTCCTTCGCGCGCAGGTCTTATGGGCGCAGGCTGCCCTGCGCGGCAGAGGATTTTCGTCGTGGGTTTGGAGGGTCCTCCCCCGCATACGGACGGGGAAGGAACCAGGGAGAAGAGCTTAGAGTTTGCCTTCGTCCTCGAAGACCTCGGTCCAGTCTTCGATCAGCTTGTCGAGCGCCTCTTTCGCGGTGCCCTGATCGGCAACCACGTAGTCGTGGACGCGCTTTTGCATCGCCAGGAGGAGTTCCGCATAGGCAGGCTCTTGCCAGAAGTCTTGGACCGCGCCCATGGCCTCCAGAAAGTCGCCGGCGAAGGGCTGGCTTTCCACGAAGCCCGGGTCGTTGAGCACCGAGTTATGGGCCGAATACCCGCCCAGTTCCCACCACTT